>JBGSIG010000901.1:0-9810 GCA_041742655.1 Ferruginibacter sp.
ACATACCCATGGAGTAACTCGGCCGGGCAGGAATGGACTGCACGCTATTCCTATTTTGATCCAATACCTGAAATGTTTCGAAATGAACGTAGCAGAACTTATGCGCCGGATGGTTCACATGCAAAGGAAGATATGGAATTACTTAAAAAAATCCGAAGTGCTGTGGTAGCAGATCCTGATTTACACTGGCCTGAAACAGCTGATGAACTCTACCGGATTTACTATGGCACAGCAGACCATCGCCTGGCAACCGTTGATCAAACCACGTATGCTTATAAAAATTTTTGCGCCGCAGCAAGTCTTGCAAAATTAATGAACGACACTGCCACGGAAAAGCTTTATACAACAATGAGTGAACGGGCACGCACTCAACTTCTTTCAGTGATGTGGAACGCAGATGATAGTTTTTTCTACGATATAAAACCAATTGTACACAAACAAGTCAGGGTGAAATCTACAACCAGCTTTTATGTTTTTGGGGCAAAAATAGCAGACCAAAAACATCTACCGATGTTGCAACACCTCTTCAACCCGGCTACTTTCTTGACAGCTTATCCATTACCATCTCTGCCCCTTGATTATGAAAAATATGCCCAACTCCATGAAGCTGGCTGGACATACTGGAATTATGCAACCTGGCCCCGTACAACCTGCCATGTTGTAGACGGTGCATTGTGCGCCGCAAAAACACTGGACACTTCGCTAAGCAAAAATGGAGCAAGTCTTTTCGACCGGTATACCCGAATGCACTTCCCCAATGGTTGATGTTGAAAGGCCGAATATTGCAGAACGTTATGATACGCATATAGGCAGCCCATTCATGGAAAATCTTGAATATAACCATTCTTCATGGATCGACCTGGTTATTCAACACGCTGCAGGCATAACTGCCCAAGAGTCGGATAACTTAATGATAGGCCCGGTTGATATGGGCTGGAAATCGTTATCTTTAAAAAGCATCCGTTTTAGAAATCACGATATTGATATAGAATTTATAAGGGAAAAAGGGATGACAATCCGTGTTGATGGGATTGAAAAAGCTAAAACAGTTGGTTTGCAAAAAGTATATATAAAAAGCTCAGACAAATTATAATTGAAAACCCTGGCCGGAGAAAACCGGTCCAACGAAGCGGGAAAAAAACCGACCAGTGCACGCAATAAATAACTTTATATGAACGTAAACGAACAAATCAAAAACTATATCACCATCCAACCTGAACCAAAGCGTAGTGAAATGCAGGAGTTACATCGAATGATACTGCAGGTGTCACCAAAATGTAAATTATGGTTTTTGGATGGTAAGGACAGTGAAGGTAAAACTGTTTCTAACCCTAATATAGGGTATGGATTGTACACGATAAAATATGCCAATGGAGAAACCAAAGAGTTTTATCAAATTGGAATCAGCGCAAATACAACCGGCATCTCTGTCTACATTCTTGGCATAAAAGATAAAACATACCTAGCCCGAACGTATGAAAAAAAACTAGGCAAGGCAAGCGTGACCGGGTATTGCATTAAATTCAAAACGCTTAAAAATATAGACATTAAAGTTCTTGAAGCGGCGATACGCTTTGGGTTTGAGAACAAGTAACCTTCTAAGGTATTCGTGCCGGCGATGAATAGCTGTTGTTAAAAGAGCCACACGCTTATAGCAAAGAAAATACCTTTTCTTCTGTGAGGGGTTTTTCAATGTAGTCTACCACATTCTTATTTTCTACGGCCCTTTGCTTATCATTGTTGTCGATTGAGGAGGAAAGCATATAAATCTTAAAACGGCTTTTAATTTTATTATCCAGTTTATCAAAATGGTCAACAAAATCCCATCCACTCCAGACGGGCATGTTAATATCAAGCAATAAAATGTTTACTCTATTGTTACTTTCATCATGTTCACTGATGTACTGAAATGCTTTAAGAGGGTCAGAGAAAGCAAGAATATCGGCATCAGCAACTGCATCTTTAATGGCCAACCTACATAGCAGGTTATTCACCGGGTCGTTGTCGACTATAATGAAACGTAAGGGTGTCATTGTGATAGGTTTTATCAGGAATTAAATTCAATTCTAAATTGTGTGCCTGCATTTACTTCACTACTGATACTGATTTTTCCACCCATGGATTCCACCTGTGTTTTTACCATGTACAATCCCATTCCTTTTCCTTCGGCCATGTCGGGATGAAAACGTTTGTACAATCCAAATACATGCTCCCCTGCTGTTGACAGGTCAATCCCAATTCCGTTATCTTCAAAGAGCAAAACAATTTTGCAGTCTATTTTGCGACTGGTAATTTTTATAATCGGTGGCACATTCGGCTGCCTGTATTTTAAGCTATTGGAAATAAGGTTAAAGAAAATACTGTGCAGGTAGCTTTTGATGGTAACGATTTCTTCGGCTTCGGTAAAATTCCATAAAATCACGGCGTTTTCATTCACGATCATTTTTTCAATGCTCAATTGAATATCTGAGGCAAACTTTGTAAAGTTGATCAACTGTTTACTTTCGTCAACCTTCTGCCTTATTTTTAAAATATCATTCAGGTCCCTGATCACTTCATCAAGTTTAGTAACTGAAGTAGAGAGGCCGGCACCAACCTGGTTTCTTAGATCTTCTGGAAGACCGGTTTGCTGGAGCCTGTAAGAAAGCCCAATAATATTAGCTACCGGAGCACGCAGATTGTGAGAAATAATATAGGTAAATTGTTCCAGGTCTTTATTGCGCTGAATTAAATCGGTGGTCATTTTTTCCTTTTGTTCGTTTTGGAACAACAGTTCTTCGTTTGCGATGATTAATTCGGCGGCACGCTTTTCTTTCTCCTGGTTTTGAAATACTAGCTCTTTATTTGCTATCACTAATTCTGCATCCCTTTTTTCTCTCTCTGCATTTTGAAAAACGAGTTCCTTATTGGCAATGATCAGTTCTGCGGCCCGTTTTTCTTTTTCTTCATTTTGAAAGATGAGTTCTTTATTTGCGATCACTAATTCTTCTGCACGTTTCTCTTTTTCTTCATTTTGAAAGATGAGCTCTTTATTAGCAATGGCTAATTCTTCTGCACGTTTCTCTTTTTCGGCATTTTGAAACAGCAATTCCTTATTAGCAATTGCCAGTTCTGCGGCCCGTTGCTTTTTTTCTTCCTTCTGAAAGGCAAGTTCTTTGTTAACATTGATTAGCTCGTCAGATTTACTAATACTATCCATAATGCAGGTTTGAATTAAAGGTAATCTTTAAAAAACTGTTATAGCTATAATCTAAAGAAAGGTCAACAAACCAGGACATCACATAAAAAGTGCCGCTCACTATATGCAAAAGTTATTTTTGTTTTCCAGGGTGGATGTGCTAACCACAGCCTGCCCTGCCTACCGGAACGGCAGGCTGCCCGCAATTTGAAAATGTATACTATTAATGATGTGATTTTCAACACCAAAAAAATACTTACCCAACATCCAACGCCCTATATTTAAGTATTGTGCCCATGCTTATGTGTACTTCAAATTTGGATGAGACCACTTGACTGACGATTGAAAATTTACTACCTTGGCACCTCACATTATCTAACCAAAAAAAAAATTTTATGAACGAAAAAATGAGTTCCCAAACAAATGCACTCAATTGGTTTGAAATTCCTGCTATAGACATATCAAGAGCGAAAAAGTTCTACGAAACTATTTTTGAAATCAAAATGGAAGAAATGGAAATGCCTGATATGAAATATGCCATGTTTCCATTTGACCCCATGATGGCGAAAGTTGCCGGCGGCTTAGCACAAAGTCCAATGCATGTTCCAAGTGCAACAGGTTCAATAATTTACCTGAATGCAAATCCTGACTTATAAAAAGTATTTGACCGAATAGAAAAAGCAGGAGGAAAAATTACAATGCCCAAAACTTCCATTGGTGAGAATGGATTCATGGCTTTCTTCACAGATACCGAAGGGAATATTATGGCGCTTCATTCAAATAATTAAATACATATTCCCCTCCGGGTCTTCAACGAAATTTCCTGGCGAGGTGTGTCCCTAGCATACTTTCTGTGCTAAGGGGTTATTTATCAATTTAATCTTCTACTAAGGCAGCTTTCACTTAAAAACCTTAGTAGAAGCCAACGCCAATGTTGTTAACCTTATTCTTACCTTAGTGACGCTGACCGCCAGTTTTCGCCCAAATTTCACTAATAATCTACAGCCTGTGATAGTTCCATTTTATCAAACAATGCATTCATTTATTTTGCTGCAATAGCCTTTAGTCATTTAACTAATTATTAAATAATTCGTTAGTTTTAACCAGAAGAACTTTAGTAAGTTTGTAAAACATGATTAACAACAGTATAAATATTGTCCCTACACTTAATAGCAGGTACCTGGTATCTACTATTATGGCATTTACTATCTGTTCGTTTACGGAGTTTTTTCCTTTCTGTAAAAAACTTTATTACTTCTCTAATTACAAAGACTTTAAAACTTTCACCCAAGCCTGATATCTTCAGGGTTTGGGATAATCTTCCTTATTTATTTCCATTAATGTTTTGATGAAAAGTGTTTAGTGCTTTTTGAATTCATTTCGACTTCAAAAAGCTAAATGATCAGACATTCACGTCGGCCATTCATACTTATCATCGCATCTCCTGCTTTTAAAATCATTTAAATGGCAACTATTACTTTTTCATAGTGATCATCCTTTTCAAGCCAGGAATTATTAAAAAGTTCAACCCCTGGCTTGCACGAATTGAGATTGAAACAGCTGGCAAAGAGGCTGTTTACAACGCTCTACCGGTGAAAGCAAATGTCTTGTAATTGAATGCCTATATGTTCTGCAGGTTTAAAAAAATCAATCATTATTAATAACCTTAAAATAAATTGTTATGACAACTGATCAAAAAAATAATTCGTTGAGCGGCATGATTTTATTTCTGTTTATAGCAACAAACGCTGTTATACTTGAACATGCACTTACAGTAAATGATCAATGGTATTGGGCATTAATTTTTACTTTACCGTTGTTTTCAATTGCGGCTTTTTACCATAAAAGAATGGGGAATCCAGCTAGCAAAAACTTGTAACTTTTATCCCAGTATATCATAATGCAGGCTTTCGGATTTTTAAAAACCCCGGAAGTCTGCTTATCGCAAAATTGTTCTAAAAAATAATATCGTTGCAGTGCCCCGCATTATTCACCAATGCCTGTTAAATTATAATTTGCTGATTATAACAGGAAGCAGTGTTCGATGGCCATAGCGGGCAGGAAAGTAGATAATTTTTACCGGTTGGTAGAAAAGCGGCCGTTTGCTAAGCTATGGTATCATTGCCCAATCACCTTGAAAAAATGTTCTCTATAAGTTTCCGAAATGGGTATTGGGATATTTTGAATATGAATGCAGTCTTTCTCTACTGTTTCTATTTTGCTGATGGCAACCATGTAAGACTTATGCACCCGGCAAACCAGGTGGGCAGGCATATTTTTTTCAAACCAGCTAAAGGTTTGCAATGTCATGATGCTTTTTTGGCTGGTATGTATTTTACGGTAATCCCTCATCCCTTCAATATATAAAACATCGGCGAAGAAAATTTTCTCCAGCCGGTTGGCTGTCTTCACAAAAAAGAAATCTTCCTTACCGGCTGTTTCCTGCACTGTAAAAGCCTGCTGCACTTTATCTACTGCCTGTAAAAAGCGTTCAAAACTAAAAGGCTTTAGCAGGTAGTCAGTTACATTAAGATCATAACCTTTTAATGCATATTCAGGATACGCCGTAGTGATAATTACATCGCTTTTAATGTTAATCGATTCCAGCAATTGAAGGCCTGAAAGTTCGCCCAGATTAATATCCAGGAAAACCAGGTCTACGGCATTGCTTTTCAGGAATCCAAAAGCATCCAGGGCATTGTCGAATGTTTTGGCGAGCTGCAACACCGGCAATTTTTGCACATAACCCACCGTTCTTTCCATGGCAAGCGGCTCATCCTCAACAATGATACAACTAATCTTCATCAGCATAAATGGTTAACTGTACTTTATAAATATTGTTTTCTTTTCCGGTTGTAAGATTATGTTTGCCGGGGTACAGCAAATTAAGGCGCTTTTTCAATAGCGCATTACCAAGCCCACCGGTTTCTTTATCATTCAGCGAATTTTCGGTCACCATGTTTTCGCAATAAAAATGCAGCGCATCCGTACCGGATTTTATAGCAATCACAATACCATTGGTTGCTTTTTTATTGGCCGCATGTTTAAAGGCATTTTCAATGAAAGGAATAAACAACATCGGCGCTATTATCCATTTGCTGTGGTTTCCCTCTGTTGAATAATTAATAAAATTATTGTTGGCCGTACGTATTTTTTGCAGCTCAATATATTTTTCAATGTAGCCAATTTCCTGCGCCAGGGGTATCTTTTCTGTTTTAATCTCGTACAACATAAACCGCATAATATCAGATAATTTATTAAGGTAGAGCGAGGCCCTGTCTGCATCTTTTTTTATGAGCACATCAATATTGTTAATGCTGTTAAACAGGAAATGTGGGTCCAGTTGCGATTTTACCAATGCCAGTTCGGTTTCAAAATTCTTTTGCTGCAATTCTTCTTTTAGCCTGATATCGGCATACCAGTTTACAAAACCCTTTATCACCAGGGCGATGATACTGTGTATTATAGCGAGCATGGCCATAAAAATGATCAGGATCAGCGTTTGCTTAAGCGCATCTGGCTTAAAGATGTTTCCGAAACTCAATAGCCTTAGCAATAGCGAACTGATGAAACCGGCAACCAGTGCCACGGCTATCATAAAAAAGATCAGTGCAACAATTTTCTTTTTGGCAAGAAACCTGCTGAACAGAAAAATATAAGCTGCATAGAAACCGGCAGCACCGGGCAGTATGGTGATGAACGTCATAACCCGTATAAATGCAGGTATCTGCTGCTGGTTCGCCGAAAGCCTGGTCATAGCGCCTGCTTCCATAAACATGATAATAGTAAACAGCAGTAAAAGATACAGCACCCAGTAGCCCACATGCAGCGCTATTTCAAAAGATCTCTTCATTAAAATATAATTTTCATTGCTGGATAAAAGAATGTTTTTTTACCCCTTCTCTTTTTTACTAATATACAACCAAAATCCGAGTAGGCTGAACAGTGCAAAATATGCAGCCGACCAAACGAGGATATTTTGTGCAGGCATTATTTTGCTGTTTGCCTGCAGGTAATGCAGGCCGGTGTAAGTGTATGGAATGGTAAAAGCATATTCCCATGACAGGGCCATTAGTCCGCCGACGGCCAATGCAAGCCCTGCACCGATTGGTACAAGAAAGTTTTTAAACTGCAGACTGATGGTGTATTGTATGGCCACAATGGGCAGGCATAGCAGAAAATATGTTGCATTCTCAGATAGTAAGAAACCCACATCGATGGCATGGTTGGGGAAAGGTATGTTACAATTGAAAGCAGCAGGTATTATTGCGCTTAAATAAATTCCGATATTGAACAGCACAAAAAGCTGCGCCAGCATAATGATGATCACCAGCAATTTTGAAAAATAAATATTTGCAAAAGACACCGGAGCAGCATGCAGTTGTTTCCAGGTATTGTTTTTATATTCAAGCTGCGTGATAAGACTTACGGCCAGTACGATGCCCATTGGCAACAACATAAACGCCATCGACTTCCATGATGCATCTGACACCTGGTTCCAGAACCCGCCCGACTTGTGCATTGCAATCAGTTGGTTGGGATAAAATATAAAAATGAGCATGTTCACCAGGGGAATAAAAAATCCGCCAATGATAACCAGCCATGAAGAAAAGCTGCGGCGTTTTTTTATCCATTCGCCGGCAAAAATGTTTACAAAAGCATTGTTCATGATCATTGATTGATAAGTTCCATAAATATTGTTTCCAGGTCTTTTTTTACCACACTCATTTCGTACACATCAATACCGGCATGCACTAATTTATTGTTGAGCGTTGCAATGTCTTCTTTTGAAGGGATGGGCAGCGTTATTCTGCCGCCATCAATCGTACCATCCAATTGCATGCTTCTTAACACACTTACAGCACGATCGGTGTGATTGGTTTCCAGGGTGAGCCCGGAGGTTTGTTTCTGTTTATCCTTCAGGTCTTTTAAAGTTCCCTGAAACACCATACTGCCTTTGCTTATGATGCCCACATGGGTCACCAGTTTTTCCACTTCCGACAGCAGGTGACTTGAAATGATGATACTGATGCCTTTCAGCATGTTAAGTTTCTTAAGCAGGTCTCTTATTTCCTTAATCCCATTGGGATCCAGCCCATTTGTTGGCTCATCCAGTATCAGCAGATCGGGTTCGTTCAATAAGGCCATGGCAATGCTCAGCCGCTGTTTCATACCAAGTGAGAAACTGCTTGCTCTTTTTTTGCCTGTTGTGGCAAGCCCTACAATCTGCAGCACTTCATCAATTCGCCCTGCAGGGCATTGATATATTTTTTGCAACAACTGCAGGTTTTCAAAAGCGGTAAGATGTCCATACAGCGAAGGGCTTTCTATGAGCGAACCGATATTCCGCAGCACGGCGATCCTGTTCTCCCGCATCTGTTTGTCAAAGATGCGGATGTAGCCGCCTTGATTTTTCAAGAGGCCAAGCAACAGCCTTAGTGTGGTGGTTTTGCCTGCACCATTAGGCCCCAGAAAACCATAAATGGACCCTTTGGGAACCTGCAGGTTAATACTGTTCAGCACGGAGCCGCCTGATTTAAAACTGTAAGAGAGTTGATTAGTTTCTACGCAATACATAAGCTGTTTTTTATGTTTTTACTTTATGCCAACAAAGAAAACATTTATGTAAGCGCTCTACAGATCTGTTCTGCAAAATGGGATATTTGTTCTGCAAAATGGAGATGACTGGCCTTAGGCGTTGCCATTAAATTTATTCAAGTGCTTAGCACTGGGATTGGTGCAGCGCTGGGGTGGGCTCCGGTGGTGAGCAATGCCATGTGACTGTCTTTTTCATGCAGGTCGATACGGGTAATTAATAAGGCATTGTTGATGTAAGACTGAAAGATGCAGATGTTTCTTACACAGCACAAGTATTGCCTCACAGTACCAGCCAGGCAGTATCCTGCGCCATTGTATGTATATTTGGAAAACATTGCAGGATTATTTACAAACTATGCTTGCATGAATTTAATTGATGCTTTATTATGGTAGAATCGAAATTTAATTTTTGGAGTTTTGTTGCAGTTATATCGAGCCTGCTATTATTTGTACTGCTGTTTTATATCCTTTGCAAAATAGGAATAATGAATCTTCCGGTATATGCCAGCATCCCGCTTTTAGCTTTACTTTTATTTTTAATGGTTTGGCTTCTTTTCGGAGAAATAAGAACAAAACTTATAAAGATTAAAATAGAAAACAATTCAATAACTGTAAAAAACTTTATAGGTTTAGGAATTGAAAAGAAATATTATTTTAGGGAATTTGACGGATACAAAATCTCCATACTACCGTCAGAATACCAAGACTTTGAATATTTATACTTATTTGCAGAGCAAAGAAAAGTAATAAAAATATCTCAGTTTTATCATAGTAATTATGCAGAATTAAAGCAATCAATAATCAGAAAAACAAAAAATCTAGGTACAGCTCATTTTAATTTTGTGGCAGAAGTAAAAGAAATATTTATTGTATAATTACGAACTTCACTCAATAAGGTAATGTACTGATAAATGGTTGGTGATTTTTTCAAATCTTTTACATATACTGTGTTGTTAATCCGAAGAGGAAGTAAGCTCTGCCGGAGGGCAACTTAGCAGCAATAGGATTAATGCACATACGATAATAAGGCAGTT
>JBGSIG010000902.1:0-5919 GCA_041742655.1 Ferruginibacter sp.
CGGCGACCGGGTAAAAAACTGGATCACCATTAATGAAGCGTGGGTTGTAGCGATTTTAGGATATGGCCATGGCGTATTTGCACCCGGCAAAAAGTCGAACGATCTTCCTTATATAGCCGGACATAATTTATTGTTGGCGCATGCTAAAGCTGTTAATTTATACCGCACTAAATTTCAACAACAACAGCAGGGTAAAATTGGCATTACCAATAATTGCGACTGGCGGGAACCATTGACAGATTCAGCCGCAGATAAACAGGCTGCGCAAAGGGCTGTAGAGTTTTTCCTGGCTTGGTTTGCAGATCCTGTTTATAAAGGCGATTACCCGGCAGTGATGAAGGAACGTCTCGGCAAACGGTTGCCAACATTTACAGAAGAAGAAAAAAAATTATTGAAGGGCTCATCCGATTTTTTTGGATTGAATCATTATACCACGATGTATGCCTCGGATGCTACCGACAATAAAGAACAGGGTAGTGTGTATGGCAATGGTGGTTTATCGGAAGACCAGGACGTTAACCTTACGGTATCGCCCGACTGGAAACTGACCGATATGCAGTGGGCCATTGTGTCATGGGGCTTTCAAAAATTACTGCAGTGGATTGCTGCCCGCTATGATAATCCCCCCATTTTTGTTACAGAAAATGGCTGTGCATTTGATGATCAGTTAATAGACGGAAAAGTAGATGATGCAGACAGGGTTGATTTTTTTAAAGGCTATATTGGCGCTATTGGTGATGCCATTGAAAACGGCGTGAATGTGCAGGGATATTTTATCTGGTCGCTGATGGATAATTTTGAATGGGCAAGCGGGTACTCAAAAAAATTCGGAATACACTTCATTGAAAATGGTACTTTAAACCGCATACCAAAATCTTCCGCATTATGGTATAAAAATGTTATTGCTAACAATGGTGTCTAGATATAATTGCATAATAGCTTGTGATTATTCCCCCGGGTGATATTTTTTTTCTACATGTTGCTCAATATCTTCCGGGTAAAATAGCACTTCCTTAAATTCGCCATGGGTGTACATTTCAGCCTGGTCTTTAAAATGTCTGGATGCAGGGTTGCCACTTTCACCACCTGCCAGCAACGATTTTGCGGTTACTTTTTTTCCAAATTCCACAGCACAAATAAAACTGTTGCCACTTACGCCATATCTTTTATTGTTGCCTTTAAAATAGTAGCTGTTATAAGAAGGAATTTGCCCCCAATAGGCGGATGCAAACCCAACGGGTAAACTTGGTAAACTGTCAAAGAATTTTTCAGGTATATCGTTGTTGATGCGCTGAAACCTATTTATTTCTCCCCAGGGTATTTGCCATTTTCCAAATTTTGAAGTGAGCTCTTTTACTACCGTTAATAAAGGCTGTAATAATTCTGCTGCCGATGCGGTAGCAGCAAATTCCGTTGTATTTTGTACCTGATCTTTTTCGCCTTCATCAATATAAAGTTTTCGTAAAACAGGATTTAGTCTTTGCGCCCACTCAACAGCCAACGTTGTAGCTACAGATTGTTCGCCGGAATGATAATCCCAATGCTGTAAAATTTCTATTGGTTCTTTTAACCGGCTGTAAGCTGTGTCGCCTTCAGCATAGTTTTTTTCAAATGATTTTACGAGGGCCGGTATTAAAACTTCAAAAGCTGCCAGGTAAGTATCATAGCCAGTTGCAATAACTTTATCAATCGTAAATCCTTTTTTGTTACTCAATATTCTTACTGCATTTACTCCTCTGAAATTTTCTCCATCGGGCGCCATATAGTTGGGATAGTTTTCTTTTCTAGGGCTGTTGCTACCTGCTGCGGAAAACGGTGTGGAATTGCAATTCTGCAACCAACCATTTGGCGGATTGTACAGGTGTACAATGTCTTCTACCTGGTGCAATCCTTTCCATTCTGTTGAAGTAACTGAACCATCCACAGGCTTGGCCCAGTTTATTTTTTTATCTCTCACCGGTATATAATCTCCATGCCAGTAAGCAATATTTCCTTTATCATCTGCATACACAGTACTATTGCTGGTATTGGCTTTCATATCCATTATCTTTTTAAATTCGTCAAAGCTTTTGGTTTTGGTACGCAGCCAGCTTTGCTGTAAACTTATGGGTGAGCGGTTAAAAGATTTAAGGCTGATCCACTTATTATTTCGTTTGGCCATTATGGGACCATGGTGGGTAAAGTAGGCGGTAATATTTTTTGTTTCTACTTTTCCATTTTTTGCAAAGCGTAAAGCCATTTCTTTTTGTATCACCTCTTTTAGCTGTCCATCGTATTCGTAAAATAGTTGTTTGTTTTTTGTAATTATTTTTTCTTCATACAAATCGGCTACATCTACATTGGCGCTGGTATGCATCCACCCACAGTGTTCATTAAATCCCTGGTATACAAAAAATTGCCCCCAGGTAACAGCTCCGTATGCATTCAATCCCTGCTCACTTTTTACATGCACTTCTGGCCTAAAATAAAAGGTTACATGCGGATTGATATACAATATGGCATTACCTGATGCGGTAATGGAGGGCGCAAATGCAAAGCCATTTGAGCCTGTCTGCTGGTCAACCCTTTTTTCAATAACTGCGGCTGTGCCAGGATTACCGCTATAGAAATTTTCTAATTCGCTGGTTGTAATATCAGCGGTGTTGATGGCGCCAATACTTCCATCGGTCCATAGTAACGGATACCAGGGTTTAAACCTTGTGAGCATGATTGGTTGTACCTGCGGATTTTTATACAAATAATAGTTGATGCCATCGGCGTAAGCATTTAATAATTTTTTTAACCATGGCTCAGATGTATTGTAATCGTTAATGGCATCTGTGGTGTCAATTAATAACTGCAACAAGAGGTCATCATACAACGCTGATTCACCTTTTACTTCAGCCATCCTTCCTAATTTTTCTATATAATTTAATTCTACTCTTTTAAAATCATCCTCGCATTGTGCATATAATAAACCAAATACAGCATCGGCATCTGTTTTACCGCTGATGTGCGGAATGCCCCAGTTATCTCTTGTAATGGTAACCTGTTTGGCCTGTTGCTGCCAATGGCCAACTTCAGTGGAAGAAAATTTTTGCGCCATCAATTGCAAGGGAAATAATAGTGACAGCAATGTTTTTTTTAAAGACATTTTATTTTTTTATAAAGATAAAGAACAACAGCGTCGGTTAATCTGTTTAAACTGTCAGATTTATACCTGGTGATAGTTTGTAAAATAAGTCAACACTACTATCCAGGTCAGTTTAATGCCGTTTACAGGCTATCTTTATCTACCAATTAGTAATTTAAAAATATATCAATGAAAATATTCTATAGAGTCGGCATAAATATAGCCATAGCTTTTTCTTTAATAACTTCTTCAGTTGCGCAAACTGCTGTAAAAACTAAAACTGCAGGGTTAATACTGCCTGCTAAATTTAAAGCAGTTGTACTTGCAGAGAATATTGGCAGGGCAAGGCATATAGCGATAACCCCTCAAGGCGGCATTTATGTAAGGTTATCTAAACCGGTTGACAAAAAAGGAACATTATTTTTACAGGAAAGCAACGGCAAGGCTGTTATTAAAAATGGCTTTGGCAATTATGGCGGCACAGGAATTTATTTGAAAGATGGCTATTTATATAGTTCCAGTAACCAGGAAATTTTTCGCTATAAATTAAATGCAAATAATGAAGTGATTGACCCCGATGCTCCTGAGAAAATAGTAACGGGCCTTATTGAACGTGGACAGCACGAAACAAAATCGCTAGTATTGGATAACGCCGGAAACATCTATGTAAATATTGGCGCCTATAAAAATTCATGCCAGCAGAAAGACCGGCAGAAAGGCTCTATGGGTATTCCTGGCTGCCCTATATTGGATTCCGCAGGGGGTATATGGATGTTCAAGGCAGATAAATTAAATCAATCTTACAGCGACGGAGAACGATATGCTACCGGTTTAAGAAATGTTGTTGGGCTGGATTGGAACCAGCAAGACAACCAGCTTTTTGTTATGCAACATGGCCGCGACCAGTTGCATGATATTTTTCCCGATTTGTACACCGTACAGCAATCGGCTGTTAACCCGGCTGAATGTATGTATGCATTAAAAAAAGGGGATAATGCTGGGTGGCCGTATTTGTATTACGATTATGCCCAACACAAAAAGATATTAGCACCTGAATACGGCGGCGATGGAAAGATAGAAGCTGATAGCAAATACCTTGAACCTGCAGCAGCATATCCTGCACACATAGCACCAAATGGATTATTGTTTTATACCGGCAACCAGTTTCCTGAAAAATATAAAGATGGCGCATTCATAGCTTTTCACGGATCGTGGAACAGGGCACCTGAACCGCAGGCGGGTTACTTTGTAGTTTTTCAACCATTTAAAGATGGGAAGCCTTCTGGCGAATGGGAAGTATTTGCAGATAACTTTTCCGGCTCACCTCAAAAAACTGCTTCGGGCCGTGCAGACCACCGACCGTGCGGGCTGGCACAAAGTGCTGATGGATCACTATACATAACCGATGATTCAAAAGGCATTATCTATAAAATAACTTACAACAAATAAGGAGCATGCTTAAAAATTATTTATTGATGGGCGGAGCTGTTTTTTTATTGGTAATGGCTGCGGCCGGGCAAAATACGCAACCCGTCAAAGTTCAACAACCATCGGTTAAAACTTCTATTGCAGCAGGTAAATTGGTGTACACACAATACTGTTTATCCTGCCACATGACAGATGGAGGTGGAGTGCAAAATATGAATCCACCGCTGATAAAAACGAGTTTTATAAATGGCGATAAATTTAAACTGGTTTCTGTAGTACTCAACGGAATGAGCCGGCAGGAAATTGATGGTGAGACTTATAACAATGTTATGGCTCCTTTTAATTTTCTTACCGACAAAGAAATTGCCGATGTACTAACTTATGTGCGTAATAGCTTCGGTAATAAAAAATCAGCCGTGACGGTGGCTGATGTAAAAAAAGTAAGAGCAAAAAAATAAATTGAAAAACATTTTTCTTAAATTATAATCCATTGCAGCTTTGGCTTCATCTATTTTACTTTTATTAATTCCAACTATATCATTCGTAACCATGTCATAAAACATTTTCTATTACTCAGCAATAAAATTATGGCCAGGTAGTTTTAAGATTCTTATAACAATTGCTTTGGGCTTACCCATTTATCTTTCCAGAATTTCTATAATATTTCTGTATGGAGAAAATATTTTTACCCGTTGCATTGCTATTTTTATTAAGTTGTTCTACAACACCCAAAAAAGCAGAATTGTATGCAGCGGGGTTTAAAATAATACATGCGGTTGACACATCACGACTGTATGGACCAAATACAGATAGCACAAATTATCTACACTACCGACCGCTCGATATTGACATTTGGTATCCTGCAGTTTCATCCGGCGCAGACACAGCGCTTTTATTCCGCGATATTTTAGGTCTGTTGGAAAAAAGGGCAAACTACTACACAGCATCAAGTGCAGGAGATGGTATTACAAAACAACTGGCGCAATTATTTTGTGATGGTTTTAAATGTTCCGATACAACTGCCTTATTGAATTTTAAAACTAAAAGCTATAGAGATGTCCCAGCTGTTAACGAAAAATTCCCCTTGGTTATTTACCTTGCTTCTTATAATGGAATGAGTTTCGAAAACTTTTCATTATTTGAAACACTTGCCAGTAAAGGGTTTGTTGTAGTATCAATCAGTTCCATTGGCCGGTTTCCCGGAGATATGACCATGAAAAAAGAAGACCTGATGGAACAGGTGAATGATGCAATTGCTTCAGTAAATAAATTGAAAGGCGACTCAAATATTGATTTCACAAAAATTGGTGTGGTGGGATATAGCTGGGGTGGGTTATCCGGTGCTGTTGTATCCAGCAAAATTCCGAAGGTGGCTTGTT
>JBGSIG010000903.1:0-2058 GCA_041742655.1 Ferruginibacter sp.
CAACACATTTTCATCGACATACATTTTTAAAATATTGTTTTCTTTGATGGCTTTGATGGTGTTTTTTATTTGCAAAACCTGTTTAATCGTTTTGGCACTGGTAACTTCTAAATCGTCAAAATTTACTGGTTTTGTCAAAAAATCGTCTGCACCTAAACTCATGGCTTCATTATAATTTTCGGCATCGCCATAGGCGGTAATCATCATCACTATGGGTGGTGGTTTTTCATATTTTTCTTTGATGTGTTTCAGTAAAACCAATCCACTCATTCCAGGCATGTTGATATCTGACAGAATTAAAACCGCTTCATGCTCGTGTTCGTTCATATATTTAATGGCATCTTCTCCTGAAAAAGCGAATTCCAATTCGATTTCATTGCTTTTTATTTCTTTTCTGAAACGTTGTTCAAAAAGGGTTTTTACATCCATTTCGTCATCTACTACTAGTACTTTCATATTTTGCTTTTTTTAATTTTTTATTATTATGCTAAAGGTTGTGCCTTCATTTTCAACTGATGCTACATTTAATTCTCCATTGTGGCCTTTGGTAACGATGTCGTAACTCATTGATAATCCCAAACCTGTTCCTTTTCCGGTTGGTTTTGTGGTAAAAAAGGGTTGGAATATTTTATCAATTACTTCTTTTGGCATACCATTTCCGTTGTCGGTAACGGTAACGATTATTTTATCATTTTGTTTTTTTGTTGCGATGGAAACGGTGGGTTCATATAGATTTGGCAACTTTTGAAAAGTTGACAAATCTGCCTGCTGATTATCTGCTAACAATTTCTTTTTTTCGGTAACGGCGTAAAAAGCATTGGTCAATAAATTTAAAACCACTCTTCCAAAATCTTGGGGAATGAGGTTTACATTGCCGATGGTATCATCAAAATCGGTTTTTATTGTGGCATTAAAACTTTTGTCTTTGGCACGCAAACCGTGATAAGAAAGTCGCAAATATTCATCACAAAGCGCATTCAAATCAGTGGGTTCTTTTTTGCCCGAACTGCTTCGAGAATGTTGTAACATTCCCTTTACAATAGCATCTGCGCGCTTTCCGTGGTGGTTTATTTTTTCGAGATTACTTGAAATGTCTTCTAAAAGTTCATTTTCTAATGATTCATCTCGTTCTGAAACAGGTTTTGCTCTTTCTTCTTTTATCTCTTGAATCAGTTCGTTGCTGACTTCAGAAAAATTGTTAACGAAGTTGAGCGGATTTTGAATTTCATGTGCAATTCCAGCCGTTAATTCACCTAATGAAGCCATTTTTTCAGATTGAACCAATTGGGTTTGTGTGGTCTTTAGATTTTCAAGTGAGTTTCTAATTTCTTCGGTTTGTTTGTTCACTTCATATTCTAATAATTTTTGGCGAGAAAGTGCTTGTTGCTTTTTCTCTTCTGATAATTGTACCACTTTATCTGCATTTTGGTGTACTTCTTTTATGATTTCTTTAAAACGCATAGCGATATAGACCATTAGTGCAAGCGGAAATGATAAAGCGTAGAGTGATATTAGCAACAAAAATTGAAATATTGAGAGCGAACCTAGAACTAACGAAAAAAGAGCGTAGCTAATTCCTGCTGCCATTGAAACTATTAAACCCACTACAATTGCCCATTGTGCTCCTTTAAGATTTTTCCAGGAAGTTATAACATAGTAAAGGCAGTAAACAAATATAAGCGATATTAATACCAGTATAATAGTATCAGAAGATTTACCAGGAATAAGAATTGCTACAATTGAACCCATAAAATAAAGTGCAAGGAATATTTTTAAAATGCCAGTAACTTTTCTTTTAAAAATTTTAACCAGTATTAAAAGTACAAAGGCACAAGTAATCATTATAGATGTGATGCCTGCAATTTCGTTCACAACATATTGTAGGTAAGATATTTTTCCCTGTGATCGGGCAAAAAACATTGCCAATGTTAAGAAACTAGTACCCATTGCTATGAGTAATAAATTTTTCTCTTTCCTATTTTGAAAATACAGTAGCCAGAACAGGATGCATAAAGTAGCGCAAACAGAAACCCACAACATTTCAATATCAGATTGTGA
>JBGSIG010000904.1:0-2160 GCA_041742655.1 Ferruginibacter sp.
TATTTTACATTTATTCCCTGAGGTTTTATTTCAATGCCTTCATATGCGTCCTGTGCGTCGTAAGCCGCAGCCCTGTGGTTACGCATTACACGCAACATGTGTTTTTTATTTTCATCGTATTTGGAAAAGGCACCCAGGAATCCAGCCATCTCTGCAGAAGTAGTATAAGCCACGCCAGTCATGATTGCAGTTATGGCACCAGCAATGCCTCTTGCCTCTTCACTGTCGTATGGTATACCGCTTACCATCAACATGCTTCCAAGGTTTGCATACCCCAATCCCAATGTTCTGTAATCGAAGGACAATTGTGCTACTTCTTTAGAGGGAAACTGGGCCATCAAAACAGATATCTCCAACACCACGGTCCATAAGCGGCAAGTATGTTCAAAACCTTTTACATTAAAACTATTATCCTTTTCTTCAAAAAACCGGCGCAGGTTTACCGAAGCTAAATTACAGGCTGTATTATCTAAAAACATATACTCACTGCAAGGGTTACTCGCTCTTATAGGTCCACCTTCCGGACAGGTATGCCATTCATTTATTGTAGTGTCGTACTGTGTGCCGGGGTCTGCACATTTCCATGCAGCGTGTGTAATATTCTGCCACAATTTGGCAGCCTTTACTTTTTTCATTACCCGACCGTCGCTTCTTCCTTTCAGTTCCCAATCTCCATCTTCATCCAGTGCTTTAAAAAATGAATTTGGTATTCGTACGGAATTGTTGCTATTTTGGCCACTTACCGTTTTGTATGCTTCACCTTCATAATCACTTGCATAACCTGCTGCAATTAAAGCGGCTACTTTATCCTCCTCGTTTGATTTCCAGTTTATGAAACTTTCAATTTCCGGATGATCTAAATCCAGGCAAACCATCTTTGCTGCACGCCGTGTAGTGCCGCCGCTTTTGATGGCGCCTGCCGCCCTGTCTCCAATTTTCAAAAAACTCATCAAGCCACTTGATGTACCACCACCGCTTAATTTTTCACCTTCGCCACGAATGCTGCTGTAGTTTGTACCAACGCCACTGCCGTATTTAAATATCCTTGCTTCCCTAACCCAAAGATCCATTATACCACCTTCATTTACCAGGTCATCATCTACACTTAAAATAAAACACGCATGTGGTTGTGGACGTTCATAAGCAGATGTTGATTTTTTTAATTGTCCATCTGCCTGGTCAACAAAATAATGCCCCTGTGGTTTGCCTGTGATACCATACACTTCATGTAAGCCTGTGTTAAACCATTGCGGGCTATTGGGCACGCAGGCCTGGTTTAAAATAGAATATACTAATTCGTCATAAAAAATTTGCGCATCGTTTGCTGTTGCAAAATAATTATACCGTTCGCCCCAAACTCTCCAGCAATGGGCCATTCGGTGTGCAACTTGTTTTATTGTTGTTTCTCTACCAGTGCTTCCATCTTGTTGCGGTACTCCTGCTTTTCTAAAATATTTTTGCGCCAATATATCCGTTGCAATCTGGCTCCATTGCTTGGGGACTTCTACATTATCCATTTGAAAAACAATTTCGCCACTGGGATTTTTTATCATCGAAGTACGATAATCATATTCGAACATATCGTAGGGTGACACACCTGGCCTGGTAAACTGACGACTGAAGGAAAGGGCTGAAGTTGCTTTTTTTTGTGTGGTCATAACGTAGAAGCAAATTTGATGGTTAGTAAATACGAAAAGAGTTAACGAAAATATTTGTTGTCAATGAAAAATCAAACCTGTAAATATTAACAGGTGTGGACAAATAACCATGATAAATATCGATAGTTACTGGTGTCGCAGCTTTCGTCTATTTCGCTAAAGAAAAGTTATTTGATGTGCACTATTTTTAGCAAATTCTATACCTTATAGATGCCTTCTTTAAAGCGCAAAGTTTTACTGGCAAATTGTTGCGGGTATATCAGAAATTGTTGTTTTATATATCACAATTCGTGTAGTTCTAAATAAATAGCGTACTATCTTTATCCCATGAGAGTAGTAATACAAAGAGTAACCGAAGCTAATGTAACAATTGATAATAACGTAGCCGCTTCTATCAAAAATGGCCTGCTTGTACTTGTTGGTATTGAAGATGCAGACACGATGGATGATATAAGCTGGCTAAGCAATAAAATTATTAACCTGCGCATTTTTGGTGATGAAC
>JBGSIG010000905.1:0-1738 GCA_041742655.1 Ferruginibacter sp.
AAAAGCAGGTCGCCCAAATTGAGATCTCTTGAATAAGCAGTCAGTTCTCCGTTTTGAAGGCTGTCTCTTTCAGCATACAGCACATCCATAAAAAACAACAATTTGCCACCATTCATTACATACTGGTCCAGCTTAAATTTATCATCGTCAGTAAACTTTTCAATTGGCTTTACAATAACGATGGCTGCATATTCGGGGCTTAAAAAAGGCTGGGTCCTGATGTTAACGGTATCTACAATAAAATTTTTACCCAGTGTTTCAAACACGTTGTTAACGGGTAAATACCCATAAGGAGGCTCGCCGTTACCATACGCATAAGCAACTACCGGCACATCTTTTTGTGTTATTTTCTGAATAGCGTTGGCGAACTTATATTCAAGCAGCGCTTCCGCGCTATTTAAAGATTGCTTATCTAAAATGTCATCCGAGTTGAAAACATTTTTTTGCACCTGCCCCTGTAAAAGATCTATTCCAATTGTTCTGCCCTCGTATTTTATAATGGCACCAGGAAATATTTGTCTTTGTGTTTTTCCTTCGCCCTCTTTTACCTGCACCTGTTGATTGGTTGGGCGAAGGCCCATATAAATTAAAGAATCAAAAACGTTGGCTTTTATAGAATCGTTCAACCCTTCTCCAGGCAATTCAAATTTGTACTGTATTTTATTGCCGCCATAATTCTTAAAATTTTCCAGCAATTCCCTTGTGCTGTTAGATAACTTTTTAAACTCAGACTTTACATCGCCGGTTAACAGAACAGTAATGTCAACAGTACTGTCTAAATTTTTTAATATTGATTCGGTAGAGCGTGAAAGTGTAAAACGCCTTTCGTTAGTAAAATCGATCCTGGTATGAAACATTGATCCGAGCCAATTAAGTGCTAAAAGCAATACGATGGTTAGCGGTATCCCAATTTTACTCCTGAATATTTGATTGATTGCTGATTTCATGAAGGCTTGCTTAGCGTTTATACAGGTTTTGTACAGTGATGAACAGAAATAAAAAGATAAGGCTCAAAAAATAAAGTACATCCCGGCTGTCTAACAACCCACGGCTTATACTTCTATAGTGAAAATCAATTCCCAGCATTTCTATATAATAATCTGCCTGCCCTTGAAAAACTGGTAGTTTACTTAGCGCATTAAAACCAAAATAAAGCAGTAAACATGCAAATACACTTACCAAAAAAGCAACTATCGCATTATTTGTAAAACTGCTGCAGCAAAGGCTGATGGATGCAAATACTGCTGCCAGTAAAAATAACCCTATATAACTGCCGGTAATACCACCGCCATCAATATTACCTGCTGCACTCAAACTTTTAATAGTAAAAATGTATAAGAATGTTGGTACAATTACAAATAGCAATACAACCAAAATTGAAAAATACTTGCCGCCAACAATCTGCCATTTAGAGAGCGGCCTGGTCTGCAAAATTTCAAACGTGCCCGTTTTAAATTCTTCTGACAGTGAACGCATCGCAATCGCTGGTACTAAAAAAACCAAAATCCACGGAGCAAGCTCAAAAAACTTATCTAAGGATGCATATCCAAAATCAAAAAGATTACTATCCTTTAATACGAACAAAAAAATGCCATTTACCACCAAAAACAAAATGATGGCAATGTAGCCGGTGAGGCTGCTGAAAAACTGGTGCAGTTCCTTTTTACAAATACTCAACATAGGCTTAAAATTGCTGCAATTTACTACATAGCCCATTACAAAAATTATTTTAAGTAAT
>JBGSIG010000906.1:0-2611 GCA_041742655.1 Ferruginibacter sp.
CATTACTATTATATTTTAATATTTATATCCTTCCCCGGCTTTTTCTTCTGTTTCAACTCCTAATGCTAAAACGATACGGTTTACAAAGTTGAAATAAGCCACCACCAGTGTTGCATCCAAAATAGCCCTGTCATCAAATCCTGCTTGTTGTAAACTTTCTGTTTTATTTGCTATTCCAAAATCATCCGGGTGCAGCGTAAGTTCAATGGCATACCTGCATAATAAAGTATCATTCACATTTAATCCTGCTATTTCGTAATTCTTTCGCAGACTTTGTACTCTCATTTCATCTTTCCAGTAGTTATTTAAAGCCACTCCGTGATGCTGCTGGCAATATGCACAGCCATTTGCTGCCGATACCACCACTGCTATCATTTCTCTTTGCGCCCTGGATAAGGGGCTTTGGCTGAACATAATAGTCATATACAATTCCATGTGGGCTATAATGCTATCCGGGTTCAGGCTTTGTATGGTATGTACGGCAGCCAGTTTACCCCTCTTTTCAATGAGCCCCTCATATACATCTTTCAGCTTTCCGGTAGCTTCTTCGTATCGTATTACTTTAATATTTGGCATACAATTACTTTACTTGTGACGAGGGCATGTCGTCTTCCTTACAATTTTTGTTTAAAGAATTACTACCAAAATTACAAATGCGATAAAATCTCCTGAACAGTAACCCTTTTCTTATAATCAGGGTCAAAATGTTTGAAAATTATTACGCCTTCCTTGTTAATAATATAAACCGTTGGAACAGGAAGTGTAGCTCCGTTGGTTGCACCGTTTGCATCGTAGAAATCAATACCAAATTTCTTGTACTTTTCCACTGTGCTGCTGTCAACATTATATGCTACATCATAGCTCTTCATAATTTTCAGGCCATCATCAAAAAGCACTGGATAGGAAGCTTTTGTTTTTTCAATTGTTTTAGAAATATTTTCTAACTTTTCAGGAGAAACAGCTATTAATGTTGCTCCTTTCTCTTTGATAAAACTTAAAGAATCCTGCAATCCTTTCAACTGCCTGTTACAATACGGGCACCATTGTCCCCTGTAAAAAACCATCACCACTGGCCCCTTTTTTAATTCGGCTGAAAGTTTAATTAATTTCCCATGCTGATCCTTTGCTGTAAACTTAGGAGCTTTGTCATTTAACTGAAGCCCTTTAGGAGAAGGCTGCGCCAAAGAAAGCAATGGTGCAATAAGTAATGTGAAGATGGTTGAATGAAATTTCATTTAAATAATTTTTGATGATTATTAACTTAGTTTAAAACGATAAAGAGTTGCACACACAAAGTATGCAACTCTTTTAAAATCCGGGATATTGGATTCTAACTTATTTTATTCGTCGCCTTTTTCATAAACGGCGGTGTACTTTACCTCAATATCGTCAGCTACATTATTTTTCTTTTTACCCATTGGTTTGCCAACACCATAAGATCCTATTTCTTTTACAACAAAATTGCTGGTTACAGTTATCTTACCATTATTTACATCTATAGTTGCTTTTTCTGTTACCGGTTTAGTAACACCCTTTATGGTGAGGTCTCCTGCAACAGTCACTTCATATTTTCCATTTTTAGAAAAATCAACAGCAGAAAGATTGGTTATTTTTCCTTTCAATGTTAACCGGGGGAATTGCTTAGAATCCATAAAGTTTGAATTGTTGAAATGCTCCTGCATCAGAGACTTTTCAAACTGAAAACTTTGTACCGGGACAGAAATGGCTATATCACCACTGCTACTATTAATAACGCCTGTAACAGTATTGTTGCTGGCACTAATATCTTCAGCAGCAGTGTGCGAAAAAATGGTAGCCTGGCCGGTTCTGGTTACATACTTAGTTTGTGAATGAACGCTTAGTACAGTAATAGCTGCAAACGCCATAGAAAGAATAACTTTTTTCATAATTGTTGTTTTTTTAGTAATGACATGAATAGCGGGAAATCCTTACAGACAAATTGGTCTTTAACATTTTTTATTGCTCTTAAACCAATCTCCCTGTTGAGATAAAATATTTATTGAATCAACGCATCTGCCAACCAGTAAATAATTACGGCCAGCACTATCAGCGTTTTGATATTACAAAATGTCCAAAATGATTTTTTAGGTCTGTTTGCTGATTTGCTGTAGCAAGTGCAATTTGTACATTCACTCATCTTAAACTACTTTTTGTAAATGGAGCAACTGGTTTAACTAATAATGCTACTACAATTCCAAAAACCAGATGGCCCATTACACTTCCTATCATCAATAATACCATTGAACCTTCAGGTTGTGGCATTCCTGTATCGCCAAAAATGGCACTCAAAATGGGAAAGCTTATTTGTGCAACGATAAAGGCTATAATACCATAAACAGCGCCTCTTAATAATTTACTGGATATCTTCTTTAACCAGCTATTAAAGAAAAAAACATAACCGGCGGCAAAAATTATCCCGATCATAAAGTGCATCACCCAACCAACTGCGACTGGTAGTTTCATCATCCCTGCCAGCATATCAGGCGGACTCATTTTGGGCATACCCATGGCAGCGCCTAACATCATTAAAAGGCTCATTACGATAGTGGCAACAATTCCACTGATAACTGATTGTTGAATTTTTGTTTGC
>JBGSIG010000907.1:0-1906 GCA_041742655.1 Ferruginibacter sp.
GCTAATATTCTTCCTTTTTCCAAGTTTAATGAAATGCCACTAACAGCTTTTACGC
Source organism: Ferruginibacter sp. (assembly GCA_041742655.1). Lineage (GTDB taxonomy): Bacteria > Bacteroidota > Bacteroidia > Chitinophagales > Chitinophagaceae > Ferruginibacter. The sequence continues at coordinate 56 of JBGSIG010000907.1, forward strand.
TGCCTTGTCGCATTTTAAAACCAACATGAAGGTCTTTTATTTGAAGTAAAGTTGTATTATTATCTGCCATATTATTAGTCTTTATAAGGGTCAGCGGCATCACGCAAACCATCACCTACAAAATTGAAAGCCACCACGGCCACAACTATAATACCTGCCGAATACATAAGCCAGGGGTAAGCTGAAATTGCTGCCAGGTTTTGGGCATCCTGCAATAAAACTCCCAGGCTTACCGTAGGCGCTCTTAAGCCTAATCCCAGAAAGCTCAATGCCGTTTCTCCCAAAATCATTTTAGGAATTTCAAGGGTTAAGCTAACAATAAGGTAACTAAGAAATCCAGGAAGTAAATGCGAGGTAATTATTTTCCAATCTGATGTGCCGGAAACTACGGCTGCCTTTACGTAATCTGCTTCACGAAGTTGCAGTAATTTTGATCGGACTTGTCTTGCTAAACCTGTCCAACTTCTTAAAGCGAGTATGACGGTGATGCCTAAATATACTTTTAAATTGCTCCAGTCTGAGGGGATTACAGCTGCTAAAGCCATCCACATAGGTATGGTTGGAATGCTGGAAATAAATTCAACGAAGCGTTGGACTAAAATATCAATCCAACCTCCATAATAACCGGATAGCCCTCCAATAACACATCCTAAAATGAAGGTAACCAATACACCAATCAAGCCCACTGTAAGTGAAATTTGTAAACCATAAATATTTCTTGAAAAGCAGTCTCGTCCCAATATATCTGTTCCCATAAGATTGAGTGGAACATCGTCTTCAACGCCAAAAAGGTGGATATTGCTTCTGATAAAACCCAACCAGGTATATTCAGTACCTCTTACAAAAAGATTAATTGAGTATGGCTTAGAAGTAGCTGGCGTAAAAGTCCTTTGAAAAGATTCTTTATCAACGGTCATATCCATTTTATATACAAAAGGCCGATGGAGTTTTCCTTGATGTGTGAAATGTATAGATGAAGGCGGTGCATAAACACTTGCTGTTGTTTTCCACGGACCATAAGGAGCAATAATCGGCGCAAAGAATATGGAAATATATAGCAGAGCCAATACAAAAAAACCAACTACTGCTAATTTATGATCTTTGAATTTTAACCAAATGAGTGACCACTGCGATGCAGAATACCGTGTGTTATAATTGGCGGTATCTGTTTTATTTTTTTTGAGCAATCGTCTAAAGAAACCCTGTATTTTCATTGACATAAATTAACTTAAGCGAATACGCGGATCGGTTACTGCTAGAATAATATCCGATATTAGCATCCCTATTATAACTAAAGCACTAAAAATCATGATACATCCAGCGGCTAAATACATATCTTGACCCAACAAAGCTCTATACAACAATGGGCCAATAGTTGGTAGGCCCAATACAATAGATGCAATTGTAGATCCTGAAAAGAGATGCGGCAAAAGCCAGCCTGCTGAACTAATAACAGGATTTAATGCCGCACGTACCGGGTATTTGTAAACAAGTCTTTTTTCAGGCAGTCCTTTTGCTCTGGCGGTGGTAACATATTGATTTCCCATCTCGTCCAGCAAACTGGCTCGCATGGTTCTAATAAGTGCTGCTGTGCCAGATAAAGAAATAACTAAAATAGGAACCGGTAAATGTTGTAGAAGGTCTATAAATTTTGCCCATGACATTGGTTGATCCATAAAATAGGTGGATTGAAGCCCTCCGATACTTACACCAAAACCTTCATAAGCAATCCACATGAAAATTAAAGCGAGTAAAAAACCAGGTACGGCCATGCCAATAAAACCAATAAAAGCAAAGGTGAAATCACCAACGGAGTATTGATGCCTCGCCGAATAAATTCCGGCTGGTATT
>JBGSIG010000908.1:0-18973 GCA_041742655.1 Ferruginibacter sp.
TATTCCGCTTTGATGAATGAAGTAATTGTGCCCGCCAATAAAAAAATTGAACTTGTACAAACTCATCGCTATTATCTTACCACAGGGGAACAAACTGCCCGAACAACATCAGCAAATTTTGATGTTGAACTTTCGAAAAATGAAAAGCGCTGGAACGATTATCTTAAAGATTATTTCAACAAAACAGGAAACTCAATAAAGGAAAAAGATAAACAGCAGTTGGCAGTAAAATCAATCATCACTTTAATTACCAATTGGCGTAGTGCTGCAAAAGATCTGCTTTCTGATGGCTTGTTTCCTTCAGCCAGCTACCAGGGCTTTTACGGTTTCTGGAGCTGGGACTGTTGGAAACAATCTGTTGCCTTAAGCTATTTTTATCCGCAGCTCGCTATGTCAAATATCAAAGCGTTATTCGATTACCAGGATAAAGAAGGCATGATACCTGATTGCATTTATCCGGATAAAAAGGAAAATAACTGGCGTGATACAAAACCCCCATTGGCTGCATGGTCTGCCTGGCTGGTGTATGAACAAACAAAAAATATTGAGTTCCTTAAAAAATTATATCCAATGCTGGTGAGGTATCATCAATGGTGGTATCGCAATAGGGATCATGATCAGAATGGACTATGCGAATTCGGGTCAACAGATGGCACCCGCATTGCGGCCGCATGGGAAAGCGGTATGGACAATGCCGTAAGATTTGACAGTGCCATCATGCTAAAAAATAGTGAACAGGCATGGTCGTTAAACCAGGAGTCAGTTGACCTCAATGTATTTTTATATGCCGAAAAATATTACCTCGCAAAAATTGCAACGGTATTGGGTAAAAATGAGGAAGCAGCAAAATGGACAATGGAGGCGGATAAAATGAAGCAACCTATTCAACAAAACTTTTACAACGAAAAAGCAGGTTTTTATTATGATAAGATGATTGGTAAAAAAGATCCGGTAATGGTAGAAGGGCCGGAAGGCTGGCTTGCTTTGTGGGCAGGTCTTGCTACAAATAGGCAGGCAGAAAGGGTGGCGGCCATTATGAAAAATGAAAGAAAATTCAATACCCTTGTTCCATTACCAACCCTCACCGCTGATCATCCTGATTTTGACCCGATGAATGGTTACTGGCGTGGCCCGGTTTGGCTCGACCAGTTTTATTTTGGAATAGCCGGTTTAAAAAAATATGGATATAACAGGCTGGCGAACGAATTAGAAAATAAATTGTGGAAAAATGCAGATGGTCTTATTGGCGATAAGCCTATCTATGAAAATTATCACCCACTCACCGGCAAAGGGTTGAACGCAGTCAATTTTAGTTGGTCAGCTTCTTATGTCCTGATGCTTTTAATGAATGAAAATTAATATTACCATCAGATGAATTTTACTGAAAAATATATTACCGAATTTTGTTTGCAACATTACAAGCTGGATGTGGAAGTAAAAGCGTTGAATGGTTATGACGAATTGAACTTTCTGCTAAAAGATAAAAACGGGTCGCAATACATTTTAAAAGTAGCCACTGATGATCATGGAGTTTATTTTTTAGATGCACAGGTAAAAATTGTGAATCATTTATCAAAGAGCGATGTGAAAGATAAATTTCAACACTATCTTTTGAATGATGAAGGGAAAGAACTGACAACGGTGGTGATAGATGATAAAAATTATTACATAAGGATACTTAGTTTTTTAGAAGGCATTTTTTGGGTAGATGCAACAATAAAAACAGGAGCATTGCACAGCGATCTCGGAAAATTTCTTGGTAATATGGATAAGGCGTTGCAAAATTTTTCACACCCTGCCATGCACCGCCATTACACATGGGATATCAGTACGGCAATGGATGCCAATGCCAAATTAAAATTTATTACCAACCACGAAAAAAGAAGGATAGCAGGATATTTTTTGTTGCAGTTTGAAACGGACGTATTGCCTGTACTTTCATCACTACGCCATGCTTATGCCCACAATGACGCTAACGACTATAACATACTGGTGAATGGAGATACAGTAACCGCCCTGATTGATTTTGGCGATATGGTGTACACGCCATTGATCAACAATGTTGCTGTGGCCTGTACCTATGCCATGCTTAACAATGACGATCCTTTAGGTGCCGGTTCGTTGATTGTAAAAAGTTACCACGAAGCATATCCACTAACAATTAGTGAACTGGATTTGCTGTATTATTTAATTGCAGCCCGGCTTTGTATCAGTGTGACGCAATCCGCTTACAATGCATCGCTCATCAGTAGCAACGAACATCATTTTATTACCGAAAAACCAGCCTGGGATTTATTGTACAAACTCATTCGCATCAATCCAATTAAAGCGCAGGATAGTTTTAGACGAGCCTGCAGTTTAGGAGGTGTAATAAATGATACAGATTACAGGGAACTGTTGCAGCAACGAAAAGAACATATTGGACGCAACCTTTCTATTAGTTACAAAGAAAAATTAAAAATTACGAAAAGCGCCTTACAATATTTGTATGATGACAAAGGAAGAACCTTTGTTGATTGTGTAAATAATCCATCGCATGTAGGGCATTGCCATCCGGTGGTAGTAAAGCGAATGCAGCAGCAAATAGCCACACTCAATACCAACACAAGATATTTGAATGATAATATGATGGAGTATGCAAAAAGGTTAACTGCCACTTTGCCGCCTTCTTTATCCGTATGTTATTTTACCAACAGTGGCAGCGAAGCGAATGATCTGGCAATAAGAATGAGTCGTCATTTCACTAAACAAAAAGATATTATTGTATTGGATCATGCCTATCATGGTACCTCTACTGTGGCAATGGAAATGAGCCCGTATAAATTTGATGGCAAAGGCGGCTTTGGTAAAACGCCCTGGATACACAAAGCCATCAACCCGGATATGTACCGTGGACCTTATAAATACGGAGATAAAAAAGCCGGTGAAAAATATGCCGCCGATGTACAACGAATTATAGAAGAATTAAAACGAGAAGACAAAACGCCGGCAGTATTTATTTGCGAAACCCTGTTGGGTGTTGGTGGACAAATACCTTTACCACCCAACTATTTAAAAGAAGTGTACCGGTATGTAAAAGCAGCAGGCGGTGTGTGTATTGCCGATGAAGTGCAGGTTGGCTTTGGAAGGGTGGGGGATAAATTCTGGGGGTTTGAATTGCAGGAAGTAGTGCCCGATATTGTGGTGATGGGCAAACCAATAGGCAATGGCCATCCGCTGGCCGCAGTGGTGGTATCCAATGAAATTGCCAATGCATTTAACAACGGGATGGAATACTTCAACACGTTTGGTGGCAACCCCGTTTCTATGGCTACAGGCTTAGCCGTGTTGGATGTAATTCAACAGGAAGAAATGCAGCAGCATGCAAAAGAAGTGGGCAATTATTTAATGGACGGTTTAAAAAAACTAATGGGCATATATTCCATTATAAGCGATGTACGGGGGCATGGATTATTTATTGGGGCAGAAATGGTAAAGGACAGAAAAACCCTAGAGCCTGCTGTTGAAGAAATTGATTGGGTGGTAGAAAAAATGAAAGAGAAAGGATACCTGCTAAGTACCGACGGGCCCTTACACAATGTTTTAAAAATAAAACCACCAATGCCTTTTAACAAACAAAATGCTGATGAGTTGATCCAGTTGTTGGATAAAGTATTGGGAGAGTTAGGGGAGAGGTGAGGGGTTACGGGTTTATGGTTTGTTGTTTATTGTTTATGAATGTCTTACTGGTTATAGGTTGTTAGTTAGTAATTATTAATGTTGAATCGTGAATGGTGATTATCTTCGGGCTTACACGGAAACAATAAAACAAGTCAACAAGTCAACAACGAAATCAATCACAAAGTTTAATATTTTCCACGTTCATTTTGCTGAACTGTATTTTATTTATTTTATTTGCCTTATTAAAGTATACAATCAGGATGCCGTATTTTGTAGCATAGGCGTCCCAACTAACGTCCTTTAACCTTGGGTTGCCCAGGGTATTAAACAGGCTGCCCCTTGCGGCACCCATTAATGGTAAACTCAATGTGCCTTTAAAATGTTCGCCTATTTCTATATAATCTCTTTCGGTAAAAAAATAAATATCCCTGTCTTTATAAAAAACACCGCCGCAGGTGCTTCCATTTGTTTCCTTCGTTTCAGATGTAAAGCATGGGAATTTATTTTCTATTTCTGCAATGGTAGAGTATGTGAACAATTTTTCATTAACAGTGCCTTCCAATATATCCACCACAAAAGGCGGGCAAACAACTGTTGTTTTTAGTTGTGCCTGTGCAAGTTGTGTGCTTAATAAAACTACAAGTAATAATATGGAGATTTTCATTCTAAATGGTTTAAAAGGTTGAACGGTTTATAGCAGGGTATAATTTATTTGGTAACTTAACGCAAATACCTTGCTACAAATAATTTTTAGGGAAAAAATATCTTTTTTTTAACTATACAGCTTGCGAAGCTAGAGAAATTTGATTCAATAAAGACGTCCTCAATAAGTTTGATTTCGGTATAGATAACACGAAATACATTGAAATAATAACCTGGTGGCGATTGCCTGTTAAGAATACAATCATAAAAAAATACCGGCTGTTTCAAAAGAGGCGGCACATTATTTTTCATTCAAAAATGTTACCCTTAAAATAAGCGTGCTTTGTAGATGCAGAATTATTTTCCCGCTTTATATCCTTTAATGGAATAATATAGAATATACAAATAACAGGGAACCATCAACGTACAAAACACCAATTGAAAATTGTATTCTTCTTTTAAGCTGGCAAATGCTTTTGGTATGATTGCGCCGCCGGCAATACCCATAATAAGCAAAGCTGATCCCTTCTCGGTAAATTTTCCAAGTCCATTGATAGCGAGAGGAAAAATTGCCGGCCACATTAATGCATTGGCCAAACCAAGTGCTGCCACGAAACCCACCGATAAATATCCTGAAGTGAGATAGGCTGCAATGGTAAAAATGATGCCCAGGATAGCAGAGATTTTTAAGGCCAATTTCTGGGAAATATATTTTGGTATTGTAAACAAACCAATCACATAACCAAGCAACATAGCACCCAAAGTAATGGAGGTAAAATATTTTGTATAATCGGTAGAAATACCGAATCCTTTTCCGTAAGTGCCAATGGCATCACCAGCCATTACTTCGGCGCCTACATAAAAGAAAATACAAAGGGCACCAAGTAACAGATGCGGAAATTGAAAGATGCTGGTTTTCTGTTTTGATAAATCGTTGCCCAATGGCTGCACATTTGCTTCAGAAGATTTTACTTCCGGTAAAGCTGATTTCATTATCCAGAATCCAAGCAATACCAACGCGGCCGCCATAATAATATAAGGCGTATAAATCTTTGCAGCAAATTCGCTGAGGATAACATCTTTCGCTTCCGGGGTTGTTGCAACCTGTACTTTTCCTTCCAGTTCATCAATGCCTTTTAGCACAAAAGCGCTTAAAATAATCGGGCTGATAATACCCGCAACTTTATTGCAAATACCAACTATGCTTATACGCTGCGCCGCACTTTCAATGGGGCCCATAATGCTGATGTATGGGTTAGAAGCTGTTTGTAATAAAGAGAGCCCCGAACCAATTATAAAAAGGCCCAGCTACGACATCGGGTAGTTTCTATGCGTGGCATATTGGCCAAACAAAAAGGTTCCGATGGCCATCACAAACAATGCCATCGCCATCCCTTTTTTCATGCCCTTTTTTTCAAGTACCCATGATGAAGGAAGTGCCAGGAAAAAATAAGCCATATAAAAAGCAGTAGTTACCAAAAATGCTTTAGAGTCTGTATCTAATCCAAAAGCCAGTTTTACGTAAGTAATCAATGGGCCATTGAGCCAGGTGACAAAGCCATAAACAAAAAATAAAATTCCAATGATTACAATTGCGTTCCTGTTGTTGGCGGTTGGTTGTTGCATATAATTTTTTTGATGTTCAATTGGAAAAATAACGAAAGCATTTTATTTAATGGTTGTTAAGTTCAAGTAAAACGGTTGCGCAATTTTTTATTGCTTCATGTAATTGATGGTATGCAAATATTTTTAAGCAAAGAATTTTTATGCACTCGATGTAACGAAAAAAAGCAGGTGAATATAGATTTAAGAAATTGCAAAAATCCTGGCAGTCAGTTTTATCAGCGTTTCTATTTATGTTTTGTGATCTTACAATTTACTATTCACCACCAACTGTGGTTCTAAAATTATTTTATAGTAGGTTACATTTCCAGTTTTGTCTTTCGATAAAAGGTCAAGCATTATCTCCATGGCTTTTTGCCCCTGCTGGTAGGAGTATTGCTCTACTGATGCCAGTGGCAGCATGGGCATCGGTGGAAATTTTAAAAGGATTGCCTGGAACATCAGCCATTGACCAATTACCCGATTGGAAAGACGCCAAAAATTTCACCGTCGATCAGCGGGCAAGGGCCTACCATGATATCAATTGTGCGCATTGCCATACCAAAGGCGGCGATGCCTGCAACACAGGGTTGTTTTTAGGATATGAGCAAACGGAAAAAGCGAGTTGGGTATAATGAAAGTACCAGTATCTGCCGGTGGCGGTGCAGGTGGATTAAATTATGATATTGTTCCGGGCGACGCTGCTCATTCTATTTTGGCCTACCGTATGAACAGTGCCGAGCCGAGTACCAAAATGCCCGAACTGGCAAGAACTGTAGTGCACAAACCTGCGGTGAAAATGATAGAGGATTGGATCAACAGTATGATGTGATACCGAAGAATTATAAAAATCGCTGTCAACAATATGAACTCCTTCGCGGCAACCACCCCTATTATTATATTGTAACGCAATTGTTCTTCTACTCTGTTACTCAATCCGTGTTCCGCTACAACTAAAATCCAATACATCTAACATTTCATTCTGTTGCGTTTTACGGTCTTACCATATTTTTTTGTGTTCTCTAATTTCGACTTCTTAAATGATAACATTTAATTAATTCAGGGTACTTGCATTTATGGCGGAAGGCACGGAACGCTAAAAGTAAAAACTTTATATTTGCGGAATATTAAATTAAAAAAATAAGAGATAAAAAAAAGAAGTTTAACAGCAGCATTTTCAATGCTTTGGATGTTCCTTTTGGTTGAAGGATGTAGTACAAAAAGTGCTACCAATAGATAAACATATATTAAACACAAAAAACAAACGCAATAAAATTTACAATCAAAAAAAACTTGCTGGTATGCACCCTGCTTTTTAGCGCATTGACGCTGATGACCAGTTGTAATCAACCTGAGAAGAAATCGGAGGAAACCAAGCCCGAAGCAGAGAACAACGCTGCGACAACAGACAAGAATTTGTCGAAAGAGGAAATGAAAACCAAAGCTGCTTCTATTCCGGACAAAGTTCAAACGGTTGCCGGTGAATTGACATTCTTCGACGGCGTGCCCACCGGCAACACCAATGATTTAGTGTATGATTATCTTAACCGAGCCCGTGGGCTTAGTGTATATCTTGACAATGTGGGCGCTGTTTCCATTTACAGTGTTCTTGCAGCAATGGCAGAACAGGGAGCCGATGCCCCGAACAAGATTGCCATTTGGGAACAATTAATGGATTCCCGTACACCTGTTATTACCTCCAACACTTCTACTATGTATGCGTATGGTTCCACAGATTTGGCAAAGGATGGGCCTACTGTTATCGAAATACCACCTGGAATGTTGGGCTTTTTAGACGATGCCTGGCAGCGTTTTGTCGGTAATATGGGCGTTACCGGGCCGGATAAAGGTAAGGGCGGCAAGTATTTGCTGATTCCTCCGGGATATACCGGAGCGATACCAGAAGGGTATTTCATATTGAAACCTGCAACCTACAAAAATTTCTTATTTCTCCGAGGATCAATTAAAGATGGCCTGGAGGCGGCGGTTGCTAACTTTAAAGCCGGGCTAAAAGTTTACCCATTAAAGGATAAGAGTAACCCTGCTCCAACAGAATTAATCAACATGTCGGGACGTTCGTTCAGCACCATTTTTCCGAGTACTTTGGAATACTATGAAATCCTGAACAATATCGTACAAGCCGAGCCGATTGATGCAGTTGGTCCGGAAGTACGGGGTGCTATGGCCGCTATTGGAATTGTGAAAGGCCGACCCTTTAATCCTGATGAAAAAATGAAGAAATTGTTGACTGAAGCCGCCACACTGGGCAATGCTGCGGGCCGTTCTATCACTTATGACCCACGCATCAGCGGTGTGTATATCTATCCCGACACCAAGAGCAATTGGTCAATGGCATACGCACATAAAAACACTTCGTTTGAAGCGGACGGCATTATGAATCTTGATGCACGTGTATTGTTTTATTACAATGCCGGGGGCGTGACACCTGCTATGGCGGTGACGATGCCGGGAGAGGGTTCGGATTATGCACTGGGAACATTGGATAACAACGGAAAACCTTTCGATGGTGCCAAGACCTATAAACTACATTTGCCTCCAAATGTGCCGGTAAATAATTTCTGGGCTGTTACCATTTATGACGCACAAACCCGTTGTCAACTTCAAACCAGTCAATTATTCCCAACTGTAGGTAGTTTAACCAAAGGAATGGTGAAGAATGCGGATGGCTCCTACGATGTTTATTTTGCACCAAAAGCACCGGAAGGAAAAGAAGGCAATTGGCTTGCGACCGTGCCTAACAAAAGCTGGTTTGTTATTCTGCGCATGTACGGCCCGCTGGAACCATGGATAAATAAAACCTGGCGGCCAGGTGAAATTGAATTGGTAAAATAATAGCATTAAAACATAAGTAAACGGTGCTGTAAAAACTGCCATTTACTTAAATTAAAGACGTAAACACGATAAATTAAAAATAAAAAATCATGAAAAAGAGAATACAAAACATCATTGCCGTTTCACTTATTGCCGTGGCTGCCTTAATAACAAGTTGCGGGCCATCTGAAAAGAAATCAGAAGAAACTAAACCAGCGGTTGAAGGCCTTACCGCAAAAGAAGCTGAGGAAATTGGAGTAGAAGGAGTTGTTTACGGTTTTCCGCTTGTCATTATGGATTTGACGAGGCAAGTTAACACCAACGTTGCAAGCCCGCAGCCAGATGCACATGCACCAATCGGTCAGTTCGGCAACATGGCGGCTTTTCCACCGGCAAGTGACCACAGTGTGGTGCGCATGAATTTAGACACAAAGTACTCCTGGGGCTGGCTCGATTTATCGGAAGGGCCGGTAGTTTTAACCGTGCCGAATACAAACGGCAAGTATTACCTTATGCCATTGGTAGATGCCTGGACGAATGTTTTTGCCTCGCCCGGTGCCCGGACTACGGGAACAAAGGCTGGCAATTTTGTTATCACCGGTCCGGGTTGGAGTGGCGATACCCCTGCAGGCATGGAAGTTTACAAATCACCTACCAGCATGGTATGGGTACTTGGCCGAACGCAAACCAACGGGCCGGCCGACTATGCTGCGGTTGACAAAATACAAGCAGGTTATAAACTCACCCCGCTTAGCGCCTGGGGTAAACCTTATACGGCTCCTGCTGGTGTGGTAAATCCAAAAATAAATATGGATCCGCCAATCAAACAGCTCCAGGCGATGAGTACAACTGAATTCTTCAATACGTTGGCCCAATTAATGGTGAAGAACCCTGCCTATTCGTATGATGGCCCTGCACTGGAAAAGTTGGCTAAGATTGGTGTGGTTCCGGGTGAGAAATTCGACCTTTCCAAACTTGACCCGGATGTAGCTAAAGCGCTTGAGAACGTTGTTCCGACTGCATTTGCTAAGCTAACTGAAGCGGCTAAAAATGTGGCTAAGCCGGTAGAAGGATGGCAGGTTCCGCCCGCTAAAGTAGCAGATGCTGGTACGGATTATGGACTGCGTGCTGTGGTTGCAACTGTAGGGCTTGGGGCAAATATTGCGGCTGATGCGATCTATCCAAACGCCTTTGCCGATAGTGAAAACCAACCACTTAATGGAGCCAACAAATATGTACTACATTTTGACAAAGGGCAAACACCACCAACAAATTCATTTTGGTCATTAACCATGTACGATGCCCAATCATTCTTTGTTGAGAATCCAATTAAACGCTACAATATCTCCGCCTGGATGCCGCTGAAATACAATACCGATGGGTCGCTTGATATTTATATTCAAAATGATTCGCCCGGCAAAGCCATGGAGTCGAACTGGTTGCCTGCCGCCGCAGCAGATTTCAGTGTTACCCTTCGGGTTTATTGGCCTAAGGAGGCGATGATTAACGGGAGCTGGAAGGCTCCGGGAATAAAGAAGGTCAATTAATAACGGAGAAAATTAAATTCAACACATCTGTATAACCAAACCGGGTGATATAAAATAATTTGAGAAGAAGATGGGTTCTATATGACCCATTTTCTTTTTCAAAAAAGATTTTTGACAAACAAATAAAATGTAAGTAGTTTTATTTTTGAACTAAAATCATACAATAAACTATTATCTACACAAACAAAATTTAATTATGAATCAATCAATTAAAAAAGTAAAAAATACAAACTCAATTTATGGTTTGTTTTCTTTGATTGCCTTTTTTGTTCTGCAATTTGGAACTGTTGCCTTTGCCCAATACCAGGCTCCGCCGGCAAGTTTGTTAATCGCCGATAAACTGGCCACCCCCATCGGCACTTTGAAATTCAATGACGGGGCACCGGATGCCAAGACAACACAAATGCTTTACGATAATTTGGATTTGCTTCACGCACAAAACGTGTTTTTAAATACCTATCAGGGACCCTCTCTATATGCCATGAACGAGGGTTTAAAAAGCATTGGAGTTGAAGATAACAATGTTATTCTTTTTGAAAATTTAATGGATTCAAAATCATTATTCTTAACAGCAAATGGTGATGCAATCTATTTCTTGTCATTTATAGACTTAACCAAGGGGCCAATGGTATTGGAAGCACCACCTATGACGCTCGGCCTTCTAAATGACATGTGGTTTCGTTGGATTTCTGATGCCGGTGTTCCGGGCCCCGATCGTGGCGAAGGAGGTAGATTTTTAATATTACCTCCGGGTTATAACGGAACGATTCCCGAGGGAGGATATTTCGTTTGCAAGTCACGCACCAACAAGGTAGCTTATCTGAGCAGGGCTTTTATGATAAATAATGATCCCAAACCGGTTGTTGCAAATATTAAAGCGACGCTTAAAATTTATCCTTATACACCCGGTGCATACGGAACCAGCATAGCTGAAGCGCTTACCGGTAAAGTGAAATTGGAAAAAAATCCTCCGGTACTTGCGGTAAAATTTGTTGATGGCACTGATAAATCCTTCAATACAGTTCCTCCGTCGGACTATACGTTTTATGAAATGCTCAACAAAGTAGTTCAGGCAGAACCGCTTGATTGTCTTGATCCTGAACTGATGGGCCAGATTGCATCTATCGGCATTGTGAAAGGAAAACCTTTTGCTCCTGATGCACGTATGAAGAAAATTCTTACCGATGCGGCCAACCTGGGAAATGCCACTGCTCGTATGCTGAATATGAGTCCTCGGGCAGCTGAAGGATTTTCATATTACGAAGGCTCAGAATGGACCAATATGCTTTTTGTTGGTGGGTATGATTTCGAAACGCCTCCACCGATGGTAACCAAAGATGGAATAAAACCATATCCTTCAACAGGTGCCAGAACATTAAATTCACGCACGCTATTTTTTAACGGATATACAGGTATTACTCCGGCTATGTGTATGCGAATTCCCGGTATAGGTTCTCAATATTTGTTAGCAACCAAAGATGCCAGCGGAGCCTATTTTGACGGGGCAAAAACTTATAAAGTTGTTTTGCCTCCCAACATCCCCGAAAAAAACTTTTGGTCACTTATTTTATATGATAACCAAACCCGTTCAATGTTGCAGACAGGTCAGCCTTACCCAAAAGTGGGAAGCCTGAGTCACCCGATGCCTGCGGCAGTTGCCAATGCTGACGGATCCACCACGCTCTATATCGGGCCAAAAGCTCCTGAGGGTATCGGTCGCAGCAACTGGATACAGAGCGTACCGGGTAAAGGATTTTTTGCTTGCTTACGCCTTTACAGCCCGCTTGAGCCATTCTTTGAAAAAACATGGAGACCAAGCGAGATTGAATTGGTGAAATAGATTCATTGCAATATTGTATGCAATTCGGCATCCGCCGGAGTTCGAATTGCCCATAAGCTCAATGTTTGTTTCAGCTTGGATTTTTATTATTAATACGCCAGGAATGTTTCAATACATAGCAAAAAAAAGGTCATGAAATTTTTTATAATTTCATGACCTTTTTTGATTAACAGTGGTTACAAGTTTACTCTCTATATAGGTTTGGCAAAAATGCCTATTCTATTTTATATCAAATAAACCCTCCAATTTATTCTTCCATTCGCTGAATTAATCCCTGGCACTAAAGTTTGTTACATTGGCTGCTGGTGGATTTGGATATTTCTTAAGCGTTGCTTCGTATTCTATAACTGCTTTTAAAGCAGGCTCCATTGCCCAAATAAAATTTCCACTCACATTTAAATCTTCGTGCGGATCCATTTCAATATTATAAACACTTGGATAAGATATATTAATAAGTCCCGTATTTGCTCCTCCAAGCATTTGCTGGCCAGAACCCGTTAACACTTCTTGCTTAAAGTAAATTCTCCATTGTTTCCAACGGGCTGCTACAAGATCAGCACCAACAAAACTTAATAATGATTCTCTTGATCCCATTTCACTTTCACCAGAAAGAACTTTACCCTGATCAACTCCATCTATAGGGCGATCCGTTGGTAATTTTTTTCCCAGAATAGTAGCAAAGGTTGGTAGAAAATCCATTTCAGAGAACATTGCATAAGATTTAGTACCAGGTTTTACGTGGCCTGGCCAACGTACGAAAGCAAAAGTACGAATTGAACCTTCTGTACTTGCACCAAGGCGGCCCCGGAATGGTCCAGGACTACCCATGTCAGGAAATCCCAGAGCATTCCAGTTTTTAAACTCATGTCCAGTAGGGCCATTATCAGATGCAAATACTACAATCGTATTTTTATCAACTCCAGCATCCTTAAGTGCTTGAAGAATCTGGCCTACATGGTAATCACCTTCCATAATTTTATCTCCATATTGCCCAATGCTCGACTTACCTGCAAATTCCTTAGAAGGTAAATTAGGGGCATGTCCCATCGAGAATGGGAAATAAAGGAAGAATGGTTTTTTAGCCTTTGCCTGGTCTTTAATAAAAGCTATTGAAAGCGTAGTCAACTCATTGTCAATTTCAGCACGGGCTTCCATTGTAAACGGTTTAACTTTCGTTAGTGGGCCACCGGATTTTTGTTCCATAATATAGGGCCCTTTTTCCAGCATTTCTTGCTCAGTAATATTACCCGCACTATGCGTCAATGCAATGCCCGGTACAGTTGTAGCATCACTCCAGGAAGAGTTTGGCGGAATACCATAGAATGTATCAAAACCATGTGCCGATGGAAGGCTTTGAGCCTCGATACCAAGATGCCATTTACCGTATAAGGCAGTAGCATAACCAGCATCTTTAAATAAGGTTCCCATAGTATAGGCTTTCGCTGGTAAAGTATTGGGTGTGCCGGGAATAATAAACAATGATAAACCATTGCGTATTGAATACTGGCCGGTCATCAGTGCTGCCCGGGATGGTGTGCAAGATGGCTCTACAAGGTATTGAGTTAACGTTAAGCCTTCATCAGCCAATCTGTCCGTTACAGGTGTTGGCATACCACGTAATTTTCCACCGCCATAAGGGCCCATATCACCATAACCAACATTGTCTGCTAAAATGAATACCACATTTGGACGCTCCTGTGCAAAAACAGAAGAGGAGAGTGTTGTAGTCAAAAAAGCCGCAACAACAACTGCTCTCAATGAAGTTTTATAAAAGGGTTTTGCTTTTTGCAAATTTGCATTGGCCACGGTTTTGAAATTACTGCAAACTTGCCTGGTAACAGCTCGAAAATTTGTTATCATGTTTGATAGTTTAGAATGATGTTATTTTTTTTTTGTTGAGTAAATAAGATTTGTAAATTTAGTTTTTTTTTAAAACCATCAGAATAAATATTATAAAAATTTAAAAAGATATTAATTTTGCCGAACAAAAAAATAACTTTTTACGTGCATTAATTCTTGAAACCGTAAACTATAAAATTTAAAAAAAAACATGAAACGTTCCATTTCCAATCTTACCCCAGATAATTTAATAATAAAAAAAACAATTAGGCTATTCGTTTTATTTTTATTGATTTTGATTTCAAATAATAAAATTAATGGACAAAATGTAAACCTTGTATCCCCACTTCAAACAGGGCATTATATGCCGGGGTTCTTAAATATCAGGGATTATGCTGACCCTGCACCGGCAAGCGGTTTGTTTGCTTTAGATTATAATACATACCAATACGGAGATAAATTTTATGGCGCCGATGGCAAACAAATAACACAAATTGCCGGGCCCAATGGAAATGCTGTACAATTGAATTCAGATGTTGATGGTTATTTTAATACGCCTATGCTGCTATGGGCATCAAAAGGAAAAGTGCTGGGTGCTACTTATTTTGGAGGAGCTTCAATTCCGATTATTACGGTGAATACTAATTTGGCATATGCACGCATCGGGAATATTAATGATAATCACCCAAGTGGAAACATAAGCGGAAAGGTATCCGGCTTTTCTGATTTAAATGTAATGCCCGTTTATTTAAGTTGGGCAAAACCTACTTATAATATCACAGCCGGATACATGATTTATGCACCAACCGGGCAATACACGCAAGGGGGTACTAACAATACAGGCCTTGGCTTTTGGAGCAACATATTGCAGGTATTTGGATATTGGTATCCTGAGAAAGAGGCTGGGAAACCTTCGCAGGCTTTAGCTGTAATGCTTGGCGCCACTTACGAAGCAACAGGAAAAATAAAACATTCAAATGTAAATCCAGGCAATCGTTTTTCATTAGACTATGGCATAGAACAATATTTTACTACAAAATTATCTTTGGGATTATTCGGTGGTAATAATTGGCAAATATCTGAGGATAAAGGGAGCGAAGTATATTGGAACAATTCAATAAAAGATAAGTTAGGGGTCGCCGGCGTTCAGGCAGCTTATTGGCTTTGGCCAAACCGCCTGCAGGCAATTGGTAAATGGGGTTTAACTTATGGCGCTATTGAAAGGTATCAACAAAATACTGTATCGTTCAATCTTATTTTTATTACCAATGCATTAACGGGCAACAAAAAAGCTTCCAAATAGGGAAGCTTTTTTGTTGACTCAAATACACTCAATTGGTTCGAACCAGCATAGCCCAGTACAGGATGTGACAAGTCTTTGCAGTGACTATTTCCCCGCCTTGTATCCCTTAATAGAGTAATAAAGAACATACAAATAACACGGAACCATCAGCGCACAAAACACCAGTTGAAAATTGTATTTTTCTTTTAGGCTGGCAAATGCTTTTGGTATGATGGCTCCACTGGCAATAGCCATGATAAGCAGTGCTGGTCCCTTCTCGGTAAATTTTCCAAGACCGCTGATGACGAGCGGAAAAATAGCCGGCCACATTAAGGCGTTGGCCAAACCAAGTGCTGCTACAAAACCAACCGATACATATCCTGTAGTGAAGTATGCTGCAATGGTAAAAATGATGCCCAGTATAGCGGATATTTTTAAAGCCAGTTTTTGAGAAAGATATTTAGGGATGGTAAACAAACCGATCACATAACCGAGCAACATGGCGCCCAAAGTAATGGAGGTAAAATATTTTGTGTAGTCGGTGGATATGCCAAAACCCTTTCCATAAGTACCGATGGTATCACCTGCCATCACTTCGGCCCCTACATAAAAGAAAATACAAAGAGCACCCAGCAACAAATGTGGAAATTGCAATACGCTGGTTTTTTGTTTGGATAAATCTGTGCCCAACGGTTGCACATTTGCTTCCGAAGATTTTACTTACGGCAAAGCAGATTTCATTGTCGAAAAACCAGGCAATACCAGGGCTGCAGCCATAATGATATAAGGTGTATAAATCTTTGCAGCAAATTCACTGAGGATGGCATCTTTTGCCTCCAGTGTTGGCGCAGCTGCTACTTCGCCTTCCAGCCCGCTAATGCCTTTTAGCACACAAGCACTTAATATAATCGGGCTGATAATACCGGCAACTTTATTGCAAATACCTACTATGCTTATGCGCTGCGCCGCACTTTCAATGGGGCCAATAATACTAATGTATGGGTTAGAGGCTGTTTGTAATTAGGAGAGTCCGGAGCCAATAACAAACAACCCAAGTAGCGACATTGGATAATTTCTATGTATAGCATATTGGCCAAATAAAAACGTTCCGATGGCCATCACAAACAACGCCATCGCCATTCCTTTTTTCATCCCGGTTTTTTCAAGCACCCACGATGAAGGAAGCGCCAGGAAAAAATAAGCCATATAAAAAGCAGTGGTTACCAAAAATGCTTTAGAGTCCGTGTCTAACCCGAATGCCAGTTTTACGTAAGTAATCAACGGCCCATTGAGCCAGGTTACAAAACCAAAAAGCAAAAAATAAAATTCCGATGATTACAATTGCGTTCCTGTTGTTGGTTGTTGCATATTAGTTTGGTATGTTTAAATGGAAAATTAAGGAAAGCATTTTGTTTACGGGCTGTTAACAGCTAATCACACGGTTGCGTAATTTTTTAAGCGAAGGATGGCAACACGGATTTGGCGGATTATTATTGACATTAAAAATTACAAAATCCATTCAATCCGTTTTTGTCAACGTTTCGGGTTAGGTTTAACGTTTTCGTGATATTTTGTGACGTAAAGAATAAGTGGCTCTTAAAGGGTTGCCAACCTTTTTAAGGTTGGCAACCCTACTATAAAAAGTTAACGGACGGGGAAAGAAAAATTGCTAAGGGTGGACGAATTAAAAATACGATTGTGTGAAAGCGGGGTTTCAATAAACAGGCAACGACAACAAAAGTTATGGACTCTAAATACATAAAAAAAAGAAACTTAGCAATGTACCGGCTTCGCAAAAAAGGAAGTTTGCTCAAGGAGATTTCCATTAAATACGGTATTAGCTCGGAACGTGTAAGGCAGGTACTATTTAAGATGGAACAAAGCGAACGAAAAAAAGATAACAATTGATTCGATACCAATTTGCACAATCCGTTTTATCAGCGTTTCTATTTGTGTTGTCTGCGATCCTACAATTTTGTATGTACCACCAGTTGCGGTTCTAAAATAATTTTATAGTAGGTAACATTTCCATTTTCAGTTTTGTCTTTAGATAAAAGATCAAGCATTATTTCCATAGCCTTCTGCCCCTGTTGGTAAGCGTATTGTTCTACCGACGCCAGTGGGGGATGAGCAGAGTAATTACTAATGGGCAAATTTGCGTAGCTCACAAAACTGATGTCTTTATTAATTTTAAGTTTTAGTTTTTTTGCTGCCTGCACTGCGTCCAGCAAAACATAATCGTTGAAAGCAATGATGGCGGTAGGTTTAGTTTTTAGCGCCAATAATTTTTCTGTTGCTTTATAAATATTTTCTGTGGTAAGGTCGCAGGATATTATCAATGACGGATCGTATTTTAATCTTGCTTTTGTTAAAGCATTTCTATAACCTTCCACTCTTTCTCTACTGGCAAGTAAATTCGTGGGGCCATTTATCATACCAATTGTTTTGTGCCCCAGGTTGCGTAAATAAGTATAGGCCTGCGTTGTGCCCGAACTCATGTTGCATGCTACATAATGAATGTTCTCCATAGTAGGGATGCAATCGAAATATACAATTGGAATGTCAAATTTTTTCAATGATTCAAAATGGTCGTATTTGATGGTGTTTTTTGCGATTGATACAATCAAACCATCTACCCGGTGGCTTTTCATCGTTTCCACCAGTTGCTTTTCTCTTTCTTCATTATCATGCGACTGTCCCATTAATACGGTGTAATTATTTTTATTGGCGCAGTCTTCAATGCCGCTGATGGCCGACGAAAAAAATGCTTCAGATAATTCGGGAAGTATCACACCAATGGTAAATGTTTTTCGTTGCTGAAAAAAAATGGCTGTTTGGTTGGGTTCGTAATTTAATTCTTTTGCTAATTGCTGTACGTTGGTTTTTGTGCGCAGGCCAATGCTTTTATGATTGTGCAACGCACGTGAAACAGTGGATGGAGAAATGTTCAACCGCCTGGCAATTTCTTTTATGGTAACCACTTTACTATCCATTGGTGCAATTTAGTTTGATAAATGGACAATGGTGAAAACTAGCGCAAACGGTTGCACGGCATGTACAAACGTTTGCGAAACTCATTGCAAAATTGAAGATGTTAAAATGTAGCAGTTTTATTTCTACCTTAGTTTTGAACTTAAAAACTACAAGATCGTGCATTGGAGCCTGCAAATGTTTTTAAAACAGGGGCCTGGCATTTTTAAGGAAGCGGAAAAGGAAGGCGAGATGAGCATTTTTGAGGAACTTTTAAAAATGGATTGAAAATAAATAAACCCAATGATACCCAAAATAATATCTAATTGAAAAACTGCCTTGCCTATATTATTTTAATTTTTTTTATCACCTCTGTAAAGGCACAGCCAACAGCGCAGGATAATCTGCGTTTTGACACGCTTGCAACTCGCTGGGATGAAGCGATTCCTTTAGGTAATGGCTGGCTCGGTGCTTTAATATGGGACAAAGAAACTAAGGTAAGGTTGTCGTTAGATAGGGTGGATGTTTGGGATGACCGTACCATGCCGGAGATCGATAAATTAAGGTTTAAATGGGTAGCAGAAAAAGTGAAGCAAGGGCAGTATGACAGCGTGCAAAAAATGGGTGATGAGCCTTATGAAAAATACCCGGCACCCACCAAAATTCCGTGTGCTGCATTGGAGTTTGATTTGAGTAAATTCGGAAAAGTAGTGAGCAATGAACTGGATATTACAACAGCGTTAAGCGTGATTAAATTTC
>JBGSIG010000909.1:0-1743 GCA_041742655.1 Ferruginibacter sp.
TCTATTCACGATCCACATAAAGAATTTTTCAGGCTGTTTGATTTGGCAACGGTTATTATTTTTACAATTGAATATGTATTGCGGGTGTGGAGTTGCAATGATGACCCCCGTTATAAACATAGTTTGAAAGGCCGTTTAAGATATATGATGTCTACCTATGCACTGATAGACCTGCTGGCCATTTTGCCTTTTTACTTTCACGTTTTTGTTGGGCTCGATTTGAGGGTGCTGCGAATTTTGAGGCTTTTAAGATTTTTGCGACTGTTCAGGCTCACAGCTTATATGAAATCGGCCAAAATGGTGAAAAATGTTTTTGTGAGCCGGGGAAACGAATTGAGGCTTAGTCTTGTCATGATATTCTTTTTGGTAATTATTGCATCTTGCCTTGTTTATTTTGCAGAGCATTTTGCCCAACCTGATAAATTTTCAAGTATACCGGCCACCATGTGGTGGGCTATTGTCACCGTTACTTCAGTAGGCTATGGTGATATGGTGCCTGCAACTGTAATGGGCAAAATTTTAACGAGTATTATTTCATTATCCGGGTTGGCTATTTTTGCTTTACCTGCAGGTATTATTACCGCGGGGTTTTTGGAAGAAATGCGAAAAATAAAAAAGCCAAAAATTCATGTATGCCCACATTGTGGAAAGCAACTTGATCATTTAGAGCATGTCGACGAACATCCTGAACTTTAAAGTTCAATTGCTTTTTTCCAAAACTTCAGCAAAGTTCCCTTTTATAAAAATCATCAATCTTTATGTAAATAAGAGAACAAAACTGACCCCTATCCCTAAAATTGAAATGATAATAGAGGCTAATAAAGCGGGGGCAAATTTACGGGTTGTTCTGCCTTTAATTTTAGCCAGGCTATTGGAGCGCTTTGCGTAAAATGAGGTACTTAATATCATCAGTAAAGTTCCGGTTAGGGAAAGAATAATTCCTATGATCTTTCCGCTTTCAAATAAAGCGACACCTCTTTCAAGCCGGTTTTGGTGAATAAATTCAAGGCCTTTATCAAGCCCGATGCCACCGGCCAATAAGGTAAGCGTTGTTCTTATCCATGCAAGTTGGGTTCTTTCCAGGGCAAGTTCGGTTCGCTCTACCGCAAGGTCTACCCTTGGGTCTGTTTCCGCTTCAGCCTGTTTTCTTATCAACTCAACATCTGACAGTTCTTTTGACATATTTTAATAACTCGCTTTTTTGGGAATAGGACTTAACCCGTGCAATTAAATGCTTTTTGTTGTTTATTTTCTTTGATAAATATACAACAAAGAGAATGCACCGATTTCAAACAATAGATTGGGCGTAAATAATAAAAAGGCATGGAAATCTGCTTTATTTTCCTTTAAAGTAAAAAGTAACTACCCAATACCAGCAGCCCCTGAAGTAGTAGAGTGCCGTCTAAAATACCATAGTGGTAAAAATTAAAAGCTTGTAATTTTTTGCTGTTAACAAAATAGAACGTGCTTATTGCACTTACAGCAAATGCATAATTAAGCCATGCTAAAGGCGTGTTCCTGTAATGCCACCAACAAAGCACTGCAAATAAACAAAGCAAAAAGTTGGAAATTATTAAAGCATTTTTTTTCCCCGCAACAAGGGGTATGGTTCTTAAATCCGCTTGCGCATCTGCTTCCATATCCCTGATGTCGAATGGGATAGTGATAGCGAATACAAATAGAAAGCGCTCCAGTAAAATGATAAAAACATTTTCTTTATCGTGGCTTATGCCCGATTGAATA
>JBGSIG010000910.1:0-1880 GCA_041742655.1 Ferruginibacter sp.
CAACAATGCTGGTTGCCATGGCGGTAATACTGCTTTCCTTTACCTCAACTTTGGGTGGCGAAGGATTTGAAATTTCTTTAAATGGAAAAGTGTTGCTGCAACAATACGGCAAACAACTGGATGTAGTAAAAACGCTGCAACTCAATGCTGCATCACCCAGCGACAAATTAACCATTAGGTACTACCATTGCGGCAAAATTGCTAAAAACAGGATCGTCACTGTAAAAAATGGCCAGGATAAATTGCTGAAAGAATGGCATTTTAAAGATCCGAAATCAGCATTTGATGACATGAGTTGCAACGTGCGGGACTTAATGAATCTTCAAAAAGGGAGTGACCAGGTTTTAAAACTATACTATTCTTCAAGCGAATTACCGAATGGCCGCCAGTTAGCTACCGTTTCTGTAGATAGCAGGCAGTATAATGCGGCTGTTATTACAAAATGATGACGGTATTGCTTTTTAATGGAACTGAATTTAAGGTGAGAAGGGGAGTGCCTAGCCAATAAAATTGAAGCCAAAACGGAATTAATTTTCCCTGGCAAAAAAATAGCTTTTTTAATTGGCGGATATTAAATTTACATATGATTTCCCCTCATCTCTCACTCATATCAACAGATCTTTCCAGGAACAATATTGTGTTGAACGATGCAACTCTTGTGATGACAAAAAAAATTAGAACCTATCTTAAAGATTCTCTCTCCCTGAAAACGGGGCATGTTGTCAAAAAAAATGTAAAAAAGGGATATAAGGCATTATTCGTAGGCGCACCGGGTTCTGGTAAAACCTCCGCTGCCTTGGCGGTCGCCAACGAATTTAAACGGCCAGTGTACAAAATAAACCTGGCAAAAGTAATATCAAAATATATTGGAGAGACTGAAAAGAATCTCGACTTGCTTTTTGCCAACGCAGAAAATAAAAACTGGATTTTATTTTTTGATGAAGCGGATGCGCTATTTGGGAAAAGAACAAATGTAAAAGATGCACATGATAAATATGCAAATATAGAAGTGAGTTACCTGCTGCAGCGTATGGAAAATTACGAAGGACTCTCTATTCTTGCGACAAATCTGAAAGGCAATATTGACGCAGCTTTCACCAGAAGGTTTCAATCGGTCATTCATATTCCTTAACCTTTTTCGTTACAAGGAATGTTTTGTTAATGTATCCAGTTAAATTCGTACTCAAGCGGTGCTTTAATACTGCGACCTGCAACTTTTCTAAACCTTTCTGGCAGGGCCATTAAATAATCCCTGGCTTTTTCACCTTCGGCATTCAGGCCTGTTATGTTTCCGATATTCCAATCTACTAAAAGCGAGTCCAGGATATCGGTATAATCCCAACTGGTGTACACACCAAGGCGTTGAGCTGCATCACTAAAGTGCGAATATGCGCCGCTGATAGCTTCGCCGCTCTGCCTTAAAAAATGGGCCGGCATTACAATTTTCCTGCGCATCATATCTTCAAAAGCAATCATCATTTCGCTGGCGTCCAGTTCGAATATGCCGGATACAAAACTTTTGTAAGCTTTGGCATGCCTTGCCTCATCAGAAGCTATTACACCGCAAATTTTAGAGAGTTGCAGGCTACAATGTTTTTTTGCAAGTGAGGCTGTACGGCGATGAGAAATATTTGTTGCCAGTTCCTGGAAAGACGTGTATACAAAGTTTTTATAAGGAGCTCTTCCGGTGCCAATGTCGAAACCATCTGCAATTAAATATTGCGTACTTATCTCCATTTGGCGCATGTTAATGCGGCCCGATAAATAAAGATATTTGTTCAGCAAATCGCCATGTCGGTTTTCCTCTGCTGTCCACATCCTAACCCATTTTGCCCAGCCTTGTGGTTCGTCTTTTGTTATGCCTTCCACATCCATCAGCC
>JBGSIG010000911.1:0-2108 GCA_041742655.1 Ferruginibacter sp.
GTAATTACCCGTCTAATCAGTTTGCTGCCTCAAATCCGTTACAAACTATAGCATTGATGACTAACAATGAAACTGTTAACCGCTTTGTAACTGGTTTTAAGCTGGATGCCATACTTCAGAATAATAAAAAAAGTATAACCAGGTTTTCTGGTACAGGTGGTATTGATTTTTTCGATCTTCAAACCAAGGTTTTATTTCCCAGCGAGCTGCAGTTTCAAGCTGTAAATAAAGGAACCTCTATACAAGGCTCCACACAAAATTTAAGCACCAATTTTATTCTTTCTCTGGTAAATACTTATGCAGCTTCAGATAAATTATCATTTACAAGTTCAGCAGGCATTACGCAGGAAACAGGTAATTACAATAATGTACTAAATGTTGCTACGCAGGTTATTGCCGGCCAATCAAATATTGACCAGGCAGGAGCTTTATCTGCTACTCAATTCAGGGCTAAATATAGAAACAATGGATTCTTTATACAGGAAGAGGCCACCATACAGCAAGCCATTACTATTACCGGTGGAGTTCGTTTTGACCGCTCAAGCAATAATGGTGATGCCAATAAATTTTACGCTTATCCTAAAGCGGGGCTTTCCCTTAATCTTACTGAATTGGGTTTAGTGAAAACTGGCTTTTTTAACAACGTTAAACTAAGAGCTGCATACGGGCAGTCGACCAACGTTCCTGCCTACGGAAGCAAATTTACGTCACTTGCTGTGGCAAACATTGATGGTAACCCGGGTTTACTGATCAATACACAAAAAGGAGATCCATCAATAGAGCCTGAAAGACAAACTGAAATGGAGACTGGGTTTGATGTGAGTATACTGAAAGGAAGGTTAAGTGTTGAATTTACTTACTACAATAAAAATATCTACGATTTTTTGATGCTGGCAACATTGCCAACTTCTTCTGGCTTTGCTAATCAGTGGGTAAATGCAGGCGACCTTAGAAACAGGGGGATAGAGATAGGTGTTAATGCAATACCAGTAATATCAAAAAATATTACCTGGAATACCTCTGTTAATTTTTGGTTTAATAATTCTTTAGTTACCAGGTATTCTATTGCTCCCGTACCGCAAGGTTCATTTGGCTATGTATTGGGTTCATTCCAGATTGAGCAAGGTAAATCTGCAACACAAATTGTTGGCCTTAATGGTGCCGGTGTAGGAGTGCTGGGAGATGCTGAACCGGATTTTCAAATGAATACTTATAATGAAATTACTTTTAAAAATAAATTAAGCCTGCGCTTTTTGCTGCATTGGAAAAACGGTGGCGACAATGTAAACATAACAGCCATGCAGGGTAATTTCGGACAAACATCTGCGAGTTTTGATGACGTGACCAATCCGATCGGTGTACCAGATGGTGTGTATAAATTGATGCAGGTGGGAAGCACCGCTGCTATTTTTGTTGAAGATGCCAGCTACCTGCGTTTGAGGGAAATAGGTCTTTATTATTCCTTCGCAAATTTTCCGGCAAAGGCCATTATAAAAAATATTCAGATTGGTGTATCACTTACAAATTTTTTAACTTTTACAAAATATCAATCTTACGATCCGGAAGTATCCAATTTTGGAACTGGATTTTCATCAGGTGTAGATGCACTTCCTTATCCATCATCAAAGCTTGCTAATTTTCATATTTCATTATCGTTCTAATTATTTTTAAGGATAATGAAAAACAAACGAAGTGGTTTTATAAATAAAATTTAAAAAAAGTAAAATGAAACAATATAAAAATATATACATACCCATTATTGTAGTGGTGACAATTTTCTTATGCTCTTGTGCAAAAGACTTTGGCAATTTAAACAATCCAACTGCACAGCAATTTTTAGCCAATGCATCCAAAAGTGAGCTTAATAATCTAGTGAGTGGTACCCAAGCGGGACTTCGCAATAACCTGGATGTTTACCTGGATGATATTGGTACTATCGGAAGAGAAGGCTATCGCTTTTCAGGATCGGAGCCGAGGTATGTAACTGATTTATTGGGAGACAATGAATCTACGCTTGGTGGCAGTAATTTCTACATTACCAATCCATGGACGTCGCGTTACCGGGTTATTAAAAACTGTAATCTGCTTATTCAGGCAGCTTATAATTC
>JBGSIG010000912.1:0-1979 GCA_041742655.1 Ferruginibacter sp.
TTTTGTTGCAAATGTTCTGGGCGTAAATTCTATATGAAAGTCCATTGGTTAAAAGTAATGAGAATTAGCCGGTAAGCCGTGAAGACGTTAAGAATTAAAAGAATTAAAAACGTCTTAACGCCTCAACGGCAAAAAAATCTACACAAATATTTCATTTGCCAGCACGCTGCATTCATGCAATGCGTTCATGTCTAAATCGCCCAGCAATTCTAACTCTTTGAAATAAGGTATCATCAATTCAGTATCCATATTACCCACCAACACATCATCGGCCATCGGGCAGCCACCGATGCCTTTTAATGCTCCATCAAAACGGAGGCAGCCCGCTTGCAGTGCAGCATCAACTTTATCTTTCCAGTTAATGGCTGTAGAATGCAGGTGAACACCTATTTCCGTATCGGGATAAGCTGGTATCAATGTTTTTAAAATTGAAGTTACCTGCGTAGGTGTTGCTACCCCAACAGTATCTGCAATAGAAATGGTCTCCACTCCTATTTCAATCAATTTATTTACCCAATGTTGCACAATAGTTTCGCTGTACTCATCGCCATAAATATTTCCAAACCCCATAGAAATATAAATCACCAGTTTCTTTTGGTTCTTAACACACAAATTCTGAATAGTTTCTACTGTAGCAAAAGATTGTTCAATGCTGCTGTTTGTATTGCGTTGCTGAAATGTAGGCGATATAGAAAAGGGAAATCCAAGATAAGTAATTTGATCGTAGACAACCGCCTCTTCGGCTCCCCGCATATTGGCGACTATTGCGAGCAGTTTTGTCTTAGCTTTTTCAACCTTTAAACCTTTAAGCACCTGGGGTGTATCAGCCATCTGTGGTATGGCCTTAGGCGAAACAAAACTTCCAAAATCAATGGTATCAAAACCAACTTTCAACAAAGCATTAATATATCTAATCTTCTTTTCTGTCGGAATAAAATGCTGCCAGCCCTGCATGGCATCCCTGGGGCATTCTATTATCTTTACAATTGAATTTTTATTTGCCGTCATCTTACAAAATTGCAAATTATAAAAAAAAACAGCATATATAAATATGCTGTTACCTGAAATTTTTTGAAAAAACTATTTTATCTGTTTTATCTTCTCGTCGTACATAGTCGCTTTTGCTGTATCTTTTTTCGTTTCGTAAATATCCCTTAACATCGAAAGGCTTTGCCTGTAATTTACTTTTTCGCTTCCTTTGGGTTCCGCAATTTCCGAAAACAGACTTACTACTTTTTCTGCATAAGGAATTGCCTCGTTCATAGCGGCAGTAGATGCCGCATTTAAATCTTTTTTCTTTTGTACATCCGCAGGTTTAGTACCCGTAGTTTTCCTGGCCTCTTCGCTTAAATCTATTGAATTATTAAATAAAAAGTTAGCCAGTAAAAAATTTGCGTCAAGGGTTGGCTTAATGGCAATAGCTTTCTTTAAAATCACCGGTAATTTCTCTTTGAATGCAGTGGTATTGGTGCCCTTCGTTTCGTCTGAATAAATATACCGGTACAATTCTACACTATAATTATAAGCCAACACATAGTTATCCGGATACTTAGCCATCAGCATATCGTATTTGTCAAACAGCGCTGGCTTTTCCACACCGTCGGTTTGCATATCGATTTCCATCAATGTCCAGTAATCATCATTGGCTGGATAATTCTTTTTGCCCTTTTCAATTATTGCTGTAAAACTTGCAACATCTTTTTTTGTCTTATAGTAGTCCGCCAAATACTGGTATGCATCAATATACTGTGCATCTGTAACATCTGCATCTGTCAGCTTTTTATAATAAACAGCAGCTTCGTCCAGCTTTTTAGCATCCCGGGCAGCAATCGCCGTGTAGATGGTTAAAGTTGTGTCAAGCGCAGTAAATTTAAAATCATCGGCACCGGTAAGGCCTTTTGCATAAACAAAGTCATGCACCTCCAGGGCCTTTTGAAAATAAACAAAAGCCGCGTCAAAATCTTTCGCAGTGTATGATT
>JBGSIG010000913.1:0-4512 GCA_041742655.1 Ferruginibacter sp.
GCCTGATGCAAACAATTGATACCATACTTGTTTCTTACGCTGCCACCACCTATAAAAGATTAAAAACAATCTTTACAAAAAATCCAAGAACCCGGAAAATATTCGATGATGTGGTAAAGCATTACGATCTGCTTTCTCATGCACACACAGAGCAGGCATTGCCTAATCCATTTTTTTATGTATCAAGCAGCGAATGGAATTTGTATGATGACCTTAATGAATTTTTTAAACACAATGCCCTACCTCAGGGGGTATTTCTTTTAAATGAAATAAAAGTATGGTATCAATTGTTTGCATCAGGCAAAACTAAACACCAGGGAAAATTAATGAGGGTAGCAAGGATACTGGAAGCTTTTCCTAAACAACAGTTTATTTTACTGGGCGACAATTCCCAAAGCGACACGGAAATTTACGCTTTAATAGCAAATAAATACCCGGATAAAATTGCAGCCATCTACATCAGGAACATTATTTTCAAAAAAGAATTGATTACAAAAGAAATATTATCATCTGTTAAAAACAAAGAAATTCATACCTGCTTTTTTAACCATACCGATGAAGCTATACTGTTTTCAAAATCAATTGGACTGATTGTTTAGGAAGATTAATAAGATTGAGGTCAAATGTGTGAATTACATAACTTATTTTATAAATTATGTAACACTTTACGGCATAAGAAAGCCCACCTTTACCCATTGAGCTGTTACGGTAAAACTAAAAATAATGTCCAATAGTACACCTTCGATTATTTTTAACTCAACGACTACGCAAGTTGAAAAAAATACAAATTTCGCCCATGGGAGCACTGAATTATTTGCTAATTATTCTTTGCCTTTTGTTTCTGTGGTAGCACAGGAGGTTAAAAATCCTTTAACTACTATAAATTTATCGCTTGAATTGCTTGAATCTGAGATAACAGATAATACACATAAAATATATCTTGATAATATAAAAAGAAGCTCCTTACGAATTGATAATTTGATGAACCTGCTTGTGAAGACCCAGGCAGCAAATGAAATGTTGCAAGAACAGTATTCCATTGAACAGCTTCTTGATGAAATACTTGAAATGAATGCTGACAGAATTATCCATAACAACATTTCAGTTAGCAAAGACTATGCTACTGATGATTTTGAAATAGTAATGAATAAGCCTGTAATTAAGATTGCCTTATCTAATATTATTATCAATGCCATTGAAGCAATGGCTCCGCAAAAAGGTGAACTACAATTAATTACAAAATCAAGTGGCGGAAAACATATTGTAATAATTAAAGACAACGGATGTGGAATCAGTAAAGTGAATTTACCGCATATTTTCATACCTCACCATACCAGCAAGCCTTGCGGGTTGGGACTTGGCCTGGCTTTAAGTTACGATATCCTGCGGTCAAAGAAGGTAGCCATAAGTGTGGAATCTGAAGAAGGTATTGGAACGAATTTTACCCTTTGTTTCAATAAAAATTAGCACTAAATATTTTATTGAAAAAAATATTTAACCGGTATAGGTAAGTTCTAAAAACAAAAATGAAATATCGAATAGCTATAAATATTAAATTTTGCGTTTAAACTAACCTGTTTGTTAAGGATGGAAAATATTCTATTGATACTCATCATCTAATGTAGTTTGTTCAGTTATCATCAAATGATCAATCGCCTTTAGCAATCTTTAAGTATTTAATATTTAGTTTAGGCTTAATTCCTTAGTAATTTTACTCATTACATTGAGTAAAATGTTATGTATGTTTAAACGCCATCATTTACAAATACTTACGCAAAGGCTGAATGACCCAAGAATGTTCATTCAGGTATTGATGGGGCCCCGGCAAATTGGAAAAACCAACCTTATAAACCAATTGGTTGAAAAAATTAAAACCGGTTACCACTTTAAATCCGCTGATGCTTTAGCCGCTACTAATAGTTTATGGCTTGAACACCAATGCTAAACTACCCATCTCACTAATTTTTATAAGTTTTGGAACTTCCAAGGCAACTTCATTTTCATTAAGTAAATTTATTATTTACTTGATATTAAGACGTATATCGTTTAGTGTAAATAGTTTTGTCAATTTTTTAAAGATATATCGGATAATTTCCGATATATTATATTTATATTTACATATTAATGCAATAATTTAGTATTAATATCGGAAATTATCCGATAGATCATTATAAATATAACCTAAATGGAATTTCAGGAAGCTATAAGGACTTATGCAGAACAGCCTATTACAAAGCAAATTCTACTGGATCTGCTGAAGGAGTATAAAAGGCCATATGATAAGATAAGCGAACTGGTAAAAGAAGG
Organism: Ferruginibacter sp.; assembly: GCA_041742655.1. Classification (GTDB taxonomy): domain Bacteria; phylum Bacteroidota; class Bacteroidia; order Chitinophagales; family Chitinophagaceae; genus Ferruginibacter. The sequence continues at coordinate 2,308 of JBGSIG010000913.1, forward strand.
GGTATTAATATTGGTAAAAAGAGGTATTTATATACCGGGGGTAAAATTAAATATAGCAAAGCCAGAACCTTTCCTTTTGGCCAACCATCTTTTAGGACCGAGCTACGTTTCTTTGGAATCTGCGCTTTCACATTGGGGCTTAATTCCGGAAAGGGTTTATGAAATAAGTTCCATAACAACTCAAAATACAAAGACATATAAAACACCGGTTGGCAGATTTAGTTATACTCATTTTCCCCTGCCTTATTATTCCTTCGGAATACAGCAGGTGGAATTGACAAAAAAGCAAGTTATATTAATTGCAACGCCAGAAAAAGCTTTATGCGATAAGATTATTTCCACTTCAGGGCTTTTGCTACGAAGTACAAAACAGGTTAAAGAATTGTTGATCGATGACCTGAGGATAGAAAGGAATTCCCTACGAAATTTGAATAATAAAGAGATCAGCAAATGGATAAGTGATGCACCTAAAAAAACAAGTCTGAACATGCTTCTAAAAACGTTGAAAGAATTATGATTAAACAATGGCTTGAAGAATATAAACCTAAAACTCAGGATGAAGCCGAACAGGCACTTAGGGAAATCATGCAGGAAATTGCATTGGCAGGTTTGCAGAGAAGCGGATTCTTTGAAAAGGCGGCTTTTTATGGGGGCACTGCCCTTCGTGTATTTTATGGGCTCGACAGGTATTCTGAAGACCTGGATTTTTCTTTACTTGAAGTGAATCCTGACTTTTCATTGGAACCCTACCTGGAAGGAATAATAACCGAGTTTAGTGCATTGGGAATGCAGGTTAGTGTTAAAGAGAAAATTAAAACTAACCAGGGTAATATTGATTCTGCATTTCTTAAATCTGATACAGTTTGGAAAGAACTGATGCTGGAAGGAGTGATACCGCAGGCAGGTCTTGCAATGCGCCCGGCCATCAAGATTAAGCTGGAAGTAGATACCGAACCACCACTTGGTTTTGAAACAGAGGAGAAACTTTTATTGAAACCATTTTCTTTTTATGTCAAATGTTTCCAACTATCAGACTTGTTTGCCGGTAAGATGCATGCGTTACTTTTTCGCAAGTGGAAACAAAGGGTTAAAGGAAGAGACTGGTATGATATGGAATGGTATATTAAAAAGGGCATACCATTAAATCTGGGACATTTGGTTATTCGTGCACGAAACAGTGGAGACTGGGAAAAAGAAACTATAACAAAAGAAGAATTTATGCAATTGCTGCAAGATAAGATTGCTGGCACTTCATTTAATAATGTTCGTGACGATATTATGCGATTTATTAAGGATGACAAGATATTGGATATCTGGTCTGCAGGTTATTTTAATGACTTAGTTAAGCAGATAAAATTTGTAGAATAACTTTTCGAATAATTTAGTATTCAAAATATTTTATTTGAAAAAAAATGGTGAGATTTGTAAAAGGAAGTTAAGACTTTTTTGAAGCCGTTACCAATTCGGTTACAATGAAGATGATAGAATTTATAGTTAATTGAAATACATCTTTTTACAAGATTTTGAATCATCGTGTCGTCCCGACGAAAGGGGTTTCAAAAGAAACCAGTGGCCCGTAAAACTCAGTGTTTACGGGCTTATTTGTTTTTCCCATATCATTTTATTGCAAATAATATCAATACTCTTGCGAACAAAGAGGTGAACTAGTAAACAAAACAGATGATCAACAAGTACATACATTAGAACTGGTATTAAAAGAAATATTGGAAGAACAGCAAAAGGCCAATCAACTTGGTGCCGACCAGGTATCTGCCATCAACCAGTTAGCCAACAGGGTAGAGAGCTTTAATGAAAAACTGGAGAATCAGGCAATAATCAGTCCACCAGTTGCTACCAAACCCATTGAAGATATTATGAAAAGCGGTATAGCTGAAATAGAAATGACAGTAGCCAACCAGCCCAAAAACATAATCCGAAAATTTCAAATTTTATTGTTTCCGCCACAAGATGCCAAACTGTTTTATAAGATAGTTTTTGGTCGATGGCTTCTTATCCTGGCGCTTATGCTATTTATCAATTGCTTGTATAACTGGGCTATTCACCAAAGTAATATCAATAAGGAAATACGGCTGCAAAAGCAGGAAAATGAAGGGATTGGAAAAGCTGAATATTATCTACCGCCCCGTCAAAAAAGAGTGCTAAAAAATCGATAGATAATGTATCGGGTAAAACCGTTGATGGCAG
>JBGSIG010000914.1:0-8395 GCA_041742655.1 Ferruginibacter sp.
GGTAGGTGCACCGCCTCGTTGTATATGGCCCAAAATACAAACCCTTACATCCTGTATGGGCAAGCGTTCTTTTATAATTTTGGCCACTTCATCGGCCCCCCCAAATCCATCACCTTCAGCTACTACAATAAGGTTAACTAATTTATGCCTCCGTTCTTTTTCAGCAAGTGTTTTTATTACCTCTTCAATGTCTGTTTTGCGTTCCGGTATTAAAATATTTTCGGCTCCGGTTGCAATTCCACTATGCAGGGCAATATAGCCAGCGTCACGTCCCATCACTTCTATAATAAATAGCCGGTCATGTGCATCGGCGGTATCCCTTATTTTGTCGATGGCTTCTACAGCAGTATTCACGGCAGTATCGAAACCAATGGTAAAGTCTGTGCCGGCAATATCTTTATCGATGGTACCTGGCAATCCTATGCATGGTATATCGTACTCGTTGCTGAAAGTTTGCGCCCCTCTAAAACTACCATCACCACCAATAATCACTAAACCGTTTATACCTAATTTGGTTAAATTGTCGAATGCTTTTTTTCTTCCTTCCGGAGTAAAAAACTCTTTACATCGGGATGTTTTCAACATTGTGCCCCCTCTTGAAATAATATTGGCAACGCTTCTGCTTTCCATTTTGAAAATGTCGTTTTCTACCATGCCGGTATAACCACGCATAATGCCATACACCTCCAGGCCGTTGTAAATGCCTGTTCTAACTACGGCTCTAACACAGGCATTCATCCCCGGAGCATCGCCGCCAGATGTTAATACTCCAATCTTTGTGACCTTTGTTTTCATATTTAAAAAAAACACTTTTTAATTAAAAAACGTTTAAACCATCTATTACTTTAATAAAACTATTTCAAACATTACTATACGTTTCAAAAATAAGCAATTATAACTATACTGAAAATTACAGATGAGTTATTAATTAATATTGCTATTTAATCTGCGCCTTCAAGATAGTGTTCCTTCATAAGATTAAATACCTTTTCTTTTAGGGCAGGGGCTTTCAGTCCATCCGGTGATAGGGGTGGTAAAAAATGCATTTGTAACCTGGTAGGCCGCAAATAAAAACCTTTGTTTGCCGGCATTGCTTTTTTAGTGCCAAATATAACGCACGGTATCACCTCTTTTTTTGTGTCAACCGCCAATTTAAATGCGCCATCGTAAAATGGTTTTAGCGGTTCACTTGTGCGGTTGCGGGTTCCCTCAGGATAAATACACATGTGCAAATTATTATGAAGCACTTCACGCATATCTTCAAAACTTTTAAGACGGCTTTTATTGTCACCGCGGTCAACCAACACCGACCCACGTTTGTAAAACCATCCAAAAATGGGAACTTTTGCGAACGATGCTTTTGCGATTGTTTTATTGCCACCGGGTATAAATGGGGCGGATAAGGGAACATCCAATAACGCATTGTGATTGTATACTACTACATAAGTTTGACCCGGTTTAAAATTTTCTCTTCCCTTAATGGTTGCAGGACAGCCTACCAATCTCAACCATGTCCACATCCAGATTCTTGACACGGCAATAAAATAATCCTGCCCTTTTGGGCCCGGAATTAAATATGAAATCATGGAAGGAATAAAAATAATCAAGAAGGTGGTAACAAAACTAACCAGTCCCCAGCAAGCCCATATTGTACCAAGAATATTTTTAAACACCTCTATAAATGAGGAGGAGCCTGGTTGTGAAGGTTGGTTATCTTTTATATTGGTCAAAACTACAGATGTGTTTTCTGATCTGATTTACAGTACTCAGGGTGTTAACAATTTCCAGTTAATGGGGGTTAAATCTTGATCAGTTAATAACTCATTTGTTTTTGAAAAATGTTTACAACCAAAAAAACCTTTGTCCGCACTAAAGGGAGAAGGATGTGCTGCCTTTAAAACAAAATGTTTGGTTTCGTCTATCAGCAACTGCTTCTCCTGAGCAAATTTACCCCATAAAAGAAATATTACCCCTTTTTTTTCATCGGATATTTTGCTTATAACAGTATCTGTAAAATTCATCCAGCCAATTTTAGAATGGCTGGCAGGTTCGTTTGCCCGTACCGTTAGTATTGCATTCAACAATAACACGCCCTGCTGTGCCCAATTGGTTAGATTTCCATAACCAACCGGCATTGCAATTCCCAAATCTTTATGAATTTCTTTGTAGATATTTACCAGTGATGGCGGTGGTTTTATGCCATTGGGCACGCTAAAACTAAGGCCATGCGCCTGCCCCGGGTTATGATACGGGTCTTGCCCTATGATGACCACTTTTACTTTATTAAACGGAGTTTGATTAAAGGCATTGAAAATTAATGGCCCGGGAGGATAAATAATTTTGCCGGCATTTTTCTCTATTTTTAAAAAGGTGACGATTTCTAAAAAATAAGGTTTTGTAAATTCATTTTTAAGCACTTCTTTCCAAGAAGGCTCAATTTGCACATCCATGTGTAATGGTTTTTATAAAATTACAAAAGCTTTGGGAGAGTGGGTAAGGAAATTGTACCCGGTTGATTTTAATAGATAAGGCTGGTGATTTTTTATTTCTATTTCTGCCAAGGTTTACACCGAGGAACAATTTCCATTCGGAACAAGGAAGGGGTATTGATTTTTTTTGCGCATGAATTTTGGCCGGTCGAATATTTAATTCTAATGAACTGTTTCACCATTGCGGGTAGCTACTTATTTCTTCTTACCTGTACCATTAAAATAATCACTCATAAATAACAACTCATACTTAACGGCATTGGCCCAGTAATCCCAGTTGTGCTCACCCGGGCGGCTTATAAAATCGTGTGGGATATTATTGAGTAATAATTTTTCGTGAAGGTTAACATTCACTTTGTAAAAAAAATCATCCTTGCCGCAATCAATGATGATGTGTAAAGAACCAGGCGTAAGCAGGTAGGTTAAATTTATTACACAGTTAGCCTCCCATCTTGTTGGGAAATCAGCATAGGTTCCCAATCTTTTGGATATCTCCCAGTTCAACGGAAAAGGCCGCAAATCTACACCACCACTCATGCTGCCGCAGGCACCAAATATATCCTGGTGCCTAATGGCAAGGTACAAGGCGCCATGCCCACCCATACTTAGCCCGGTAATGGCCCGGCTGTTTTTATTATTTATGGTATTAAAATGATAGTCTATCCAGTTTACCAATTCAGCTGCCACATAAGTTTCATATTTCCACATGCTGTCAACAGGGCTATCAAAATACCAGCTCGAAAAATTACCATCAGGACAAACGATAAGGATATTATATTCATCTGCATAGCGGGTAATTTCCGGCACCTTGGTTATCCAGGCAGCATAATTGCCGCTGTATCCGTGCAACAAATAAACTACCGGTAATTTTTTACCATTGTTGTATGTATCCGGTTTTATCACAACGGCTTTAATATTTTTATTCATCGACGGGCTAAATGTAGTTACCGTGTCTACCGAAGCTGCAAATGAAATGCAGCAAATAAAAATTAAAAAGACTGTGATAGATATTTTGGAAAGCAGCAGTTTTATCATAACATCTCTAATTATATTTTATACGCTTCATCCTGCAAAAGCGTTTTATTTTTCAACCGCCGCCAGGGTTGACGACCGCTGCCGGAGCAATTTTATTTTTTTGAAACCTGTCCAAGAGGGAAAACAGTTTTGCCATACACTTCATTTAGTAGTGTGCCCACACCTGTGTAAATAGCTGAGGCGCCACAAACAATACCTTCGTAGCCCGCTAAATGTTTAATGCTTTCATTTTCCATGGCATCGCCAATGGCCAGTAAAAAAAATAATATAGTTAAGGATGCAAAAACAAATTGCAGTGCTTTGCTGATTTTTAAAGTGCCAATAAAAAGAAGCAATGTAAAAATGCCCCACATCACCAGGTAAGCCACCATCCCTGCATTTGACGCCGCGGTCATCCAGCCAAGCTTTGGAAAAACGATGAGGCCAACCAGTGTTAGCCAGAAAAAACCGTATGAAATAAATGCGGTCAGTCCAAAACTGTTATTCTTTTTCGATTCCAATATTCCTGCCACTATCTGTGCAGCACCGCCGTAAAAAATGCCCATGCAAAGTATCATGGAATTCATTTCAAAAAAGCCTGCATTGTGTATGTTTAATAATACGGTGGTCATGCCAAAGGCTAAAAGCCCTAATGGGCCCGGGTTTGCAGAGTTGTCCTTAATGATGGTAGTAGTGGTTTCTGACATATGGTTGTTTTAAAAGTTTACAAGATGAATCGTTAATAGTGTTTTTTTACCGGGATAAGCAAAACCAGTAGCGATAAATTTACTATTGATCTCCAAATATATACCAACTGCAGGTAAAATAAATGTTTGAACAATTAAAAAGGCAATAACATCAGTTGTCTAACTCCTTCAGAAACATGAGACCAGGAAGGCATGTTTAATGTGCTATCGTATCTCTTTTTGGTTATCGGGGTATGGGGTACCCCGGTGGCAGGTATAACAGGTAACAATCATCAGTGAATCGCCTATTAAAGGCTGCTTAACTTCAAAATTGTCTTTATTAATTTGCAGGGTCATCCTCATCATAGCGCGGCTACTTTCTTTTTCAGATTTAGCATCGCTGGCAAAATCAAGTTCTGTTGATCCCACTTGTTTTACGTGGCAGTAACTGCAGTTGACATCCAATGCGCTCTCAAATTGTTTCATTATTTTTTCAAGGCCGTCTTTACTAATATCTTTCGGCAGCACCTGCAGGTTTTTGAATTCGCCTTTTGAAGCGGGAGTGGTACCCGCAACGCCAAGTAGAACAACAACAACTAATGCGGCTATTACCGTCATTTTTTTATTTATACGAATAGATAATATTTTCATAAATAATATTTTAGCATCAATGTAGGATGAATAATAGTCCCTGTAGAAACTTCCTAAAGTTAAGTAATCATCTGAACCGTAAATTACGAAAAGGGGAGAAGCCTTTTTTAATAACCTTCCTTGCATCGTTTTTCTACCGTAAAACTAAATAGACAACGGTAAGTTAATATTGATGGCGCTAAAACTAACCCTGAAATTAATTAATGTGATAACTTTAATGTTATTATGCGGACTTTTGAAATGGCCTTGGATTTATTTAAGGATATTTGCATTTATGAAGAGCTTGTAAGGGACACAAAAAAATTACAGTGCATGAAAATAATTTCATTCGGTATTACAAAAGATATCACGGGGTCGCTTTTTTTAGATTTTGACCTGGGAGAGGAGCGGATAAGTATAGGTACATTTAAGGAAAAGCTATTTGAGAAATACCCGGAGCTAAATAAGTTAAAAACGCTTTCATTTGCTATAAATAATGCTTATACAAACGATGAAACAATGGTGAGTAACCACGATGAACTTGCCCTGATACCACCGGTTAGCGGAGGGTAATTAATTTGTTGGCAACAAGGGTAGGTGAAATTTTTGCAGTATTGTTGTTTAAAGAAATAAAATGTTGATAGATAATCACAATAGAGTTATTAATTATTTAAGGCTATCGGTTACGGATAACTGCAATATGCGCTGCCAATATTGTATGCCGGCAGAAGGCATTGCATTTTCACCATCAAAGGAATTATTGTCGTGGGATGAAATGTTGTTATTGGCGTCAACTTTTGTTGACCTTGGCATAAATAAAATCAGGATCACGGGCGGAGAGCCTTTTGTTAGAAAAGGATTGATGCCATTTTTGCACAAACTTGCCATAGTAGAAGGGCTTCAGGAAATTTCTATTACCACCAATGCCACATTGATTGGCGAACACATTGCAGCACTGAAAGAACTTAACATACTAAATATTAATGTTAGTATGGATAGCTTGGATAAAGAACGTTTTAATGTAATTACACGCAGGGGATATTTTGACATTGTATTAAAAAATGTTCACCAGTTATTGCAGAGCGGCTTTAATGTTAAGATAAATTGTGTGGTGATGAGCGGACAAAACACAGAAGATATCATTCCTTTTCTCAACTTTGCAAATGACCATAATGTAGATGTACGGTTTTTAGAAGAAATGCCTTTTAACGGCCATAGCAAAGGCTTCGACGGATTGGAGTGGGATTATAAAAAGATCATAAACGTTATCCAATCCCATTTTCCGGCTATACAGCGAGTGCCTTCTGCAGCAAGCTCCACTTCAGAAAATTACGTGATAGAAAACCGCCGGGGTTCTTTCGGTATTATCCCATCTTTTTCCAGAACATTTTGCGGCACTTGCAACCGCATACGTGTTTCTGCCAGGGGCGAATTGCAAACCTGTTTATATACCAATGAAAGTGTTTCTTTTAAAAAAATATTAATTGAAAACACAGATAAGGAATCGATAAAGCCCTTTATTGTTAAAGCAATTAAATCGCGTTTTAAAGATGGGTTTGAAGCAGAAGAAAAAACAACTTTAAAAAAATCAATGTCACTGATAGGCGGATGAAAAAGGACAAGACTATATTATCTCACCTAAACACGCAGGGTAATCCGCAGATGGTGGATGTGTCGCAGAAAGAAATCACCAGTCGCTCTGCAACGGCACACTCAACTATAGAGTTCCCGTCAGCCGTATTTAAGCAGTTGGTTAAAAATAATTTCCTAAGTGCAAAAGGCAGCATTTTTCATACGGCTGTTATAGCCGGCACAATGGCGGCAAAACGTACGGCAGACCTGATACCGCTTTGCCACCCTCTGTCATTATCGCAGGTAAATATTGATATAGAGAAAGGAAAGGATCTGCTGCTTATAAAAGCAACTATTAAGTGTGAAGGTAAAACAGGTGTAGAAATGGAAGCTTTAACAGCGGCATCGGTAGCGGCACTAACGGTGTACGATATGTGCAAGGCATTATCACACGAAATTACCGTTACTGAAACCAGGCTGATTGAAAAAAAAGGAGGTAAAAGTGATTTTAGAAAATGATCTATATGGATTAATACTGGCGGGTGGGAAAAGCAGCAGGATGCAGACAGACAAAGGAGAATTGCGATATCATGATAGTATCTGCCAAAGAACTTACCTCTACAAAATACTGGATTCATTTTGTGGCAAAACATTTGTAAGTTGTAGAAAAGAGCAGGTCAGTAATTTACAATTGGGTGAAGAATATATTTTAGATGAAAATTTGTACCAGGGCCCATTAAATGGTATTTTATCAGCTCATCATCATTTTCCTGATAAAGCCTGGATGGTATTGGCGGTAGATCTTCCTCACATAACCAATAAAACTATAGAAGCATTAACTGGTGAACGTGACCCGGCAAAACTTGCCACAGTGTATGTTACCCATCTTTCACAAAACCCAGAACCCCTAATTGCCATCTGGGAACCTGCAGCACTGGAAGAAGCAGAGAAATATATAAAGGAAGGCAATCACTGCCCACGCAAATTTTTAACCGGCAGGGATATTAAGAAATTATTTCCTCAAGATGATATAGAACTTTTTAATGCTAATTATTATACAGATTACTTGGAAGCAAAAAAAAGAATGGCTGAATCATGAATGAATTTAGATACGAAAAACAAATTATACTAAAAGGATTTAGCCTGCCGACACAACAACTATTGCAGGATAGCAAAATCTTGATAGTAGGAGCCGGTTAAAGAACAACGATAACCTGCGCCAGGTATTTAGCCTCCGGGGCGGATTAAAATCACTCTTATCAATTTAGTAATGACTACGTCTACGCTTTTAATTGTTTCATTGTTGTTTTTTGTAATTTCTTTTTTATATAGCACCGTGGGTTTTGGCGGCGGCTCCAGTTACCTCGCTATTCTAAGCCTTTTTATTACAGATTTTAATACCATCCGTACACACGCACTGCTGTGCAATATTGCGGTAGTAACCATCGGTTGCATTGTGGCTTATCGTAAGGGACATTTATCGCTCAGGAAAGCTATTCCATATACTTTATTCAGTGTGCCGGCTGCTTTGTTAGGAGCAACCATAAAATTGTCTCAACAAAGTTTTTTCATATTACTGGGTGCGGCTTTGGTGCTTTCCGCCGCAGCATTGTTTTTCCAGGTGGTACGACCAGTTAAGCCGTTGGAAGATAGAAAAAAAGTATTGATAAGATCAATTCCCTTGGGAGCCGGTTTAGGCTTTCTATCAGGGATGGTTGGTATTGGCGGTGGTATTTTTTTGTCGCCGGTATTGAACTTGCTAAACTGGGAGGAGGCCAAAAAAATAGCCGGCATTGCCAGTTTTTTTATTTTGGTTAATTCCATCGGAGGTATCACAGGGTTGGCAATTAGCGGAACTGTTCCTGTTACGGTGCCATTTACCATTGCTGTAGTGGCCGCAGTATTAATTGGAGGGTTCGCGGGATCTAATATTAGTATGAAATTATTTGATGCACTGATGATAAAAAGACTTACGGCTTTGTTGATATTGTTGGTTGGTGTAAA
>JBGSIG010000915.1:0-1732 GCA_041742655.1 Ferruginibacter sp.
TCGTTTCGCTACGCTCCACTACGGCGCAGGGGCTGACAGGTACCCTAAAAACTGTTTACACAATATGCTTTATACTACCGAACATAGTGATAATGCAATTACTATCGCCAGTTCATATTTGAACCAATTAAATGATACAATATCATTTTACAACAAAGTATTTCTTGTTTGTTATATCGTAGGCTCAGTGCTCCTTGCATTGGCTTTTTTGGCAGATTTCATTAATAAAACATAAACTTACTGGTTCATCATTAAACTTCGCCCAAAGTGGGTGTTATGCAAAATGACAAAACTCGTTTCCATATTCTTCATACTTTTTTGCGGTTCGACAATGGCAGTGGCACAGACAAATAGTATAAAAGCAAAAGTAGATAGCTTGCAATTTTTAAATGAACAACCTTTTTCCTGTACTTCTGTTTACTGGCGAATTCTTGGGACTGGCAAAGAGACAATTCCATTTCTTATTGACAGATTGGGCGACACAACACTTACTCAAATATCCCTGACTTGTAAACAGAAAAACGTCACAGTGGGAGACATTTGTTACGAGGCGCTGACTGAAATAATTAATATCCCGCTTTTTTATGTGACACATCAACAGTTTGACTTTATCGATCAATCAGGTTGCCAGCAAAGCGTGTTCACCTATTTGGACAATAATCGTCAAAAATTTAAATCACAAATTCTTACCTACTACAACAAGTACAAGATTGAATTAAAATTTGTTCGGTATAGTAAAGACTATAAAAATGACTGCAAGAAAAAGAATAAAATATTTGGCTATTATGACGTTGACTGGAAATTATTAGATGCAGATTAATGCACAGGCAGCCAACATCTTTTTTTTGCCAGCGGGGCATGACGTATCAATCGGCTGTAAATCCCCCTTTTGGCGCAAGCAACTGTTCAAATTATAAAACTGTTGTTGGCACAAGGTGCAGGGCGGGCAAACTGCATTGGCAATCCTTGTGCCTGTAAAGCCTACTCCCAATTATAAGAGCTGCATGTTAAGGGGATGCTCCTACATAGCAAAAGTTAGTGTTACGTGTTTGTTGCAAAAGGGTTGCTCCCACAGAGCAGGAGATGACAGTATGCGCAGAAAACGCCGTGCTGTTGCCTATGTTTATCAGTTCCCGAATTGGTATATTACCGGAGAAGCAGGATACATCCGCCATTAATATATTACAATCAATGCTCCTGATACAGGCACTTTTATCGACGGAATCTTTTGTTTCAATTTCCGTCACATCGGTCAAAGGCATTAGCCTGAGAAAGCATACCACCCCTCCCGGTTTTACAAATAGCAAAATTAATTTTAAAACTATAATTATTCCATCCCATTTGGATTATAAAGCCTGAACGGCTGGTATGATTATAATAAACCGATAAATCTATTCTGATAAACCACGAAGGGGTGACATTATAAATATCTGTAATCCTTATCTTAAAGACATTGCCAGCCGCAACATAAGTTTTCCTGTATTTAAAAATAACTCAATACAGTTTTTACTTCCTCCAGATCATCCAGCCTTCCCGGCCAGATGTATGCCTTTTCCAGCAACGTACTGCTGAGCCCGTGTGATGGCCAGGGACCTTGCCTGCTACGAAGCGATATTTTATAGATAAAGAAGTTTTTTTTCGGAAGAGCAACAAAACAATTGATGAAGCAGTTCAAACAGCAAATTCCCATTCGATTTCGCCAGGCGGACCCTGCTGGAATCCTGTTTTTTGG
>JBGSIG010000916.1:0-1881 GCA_041742655.1 Ferruginibacter sp.
TTTTTTCACTTTGCTAATAATGGTGTTGATCATATCGTCGGGGCTATCCGTTTCCATTTGGTGTATTGCCTGCTGACGGGTATAAGCATAGGCATCTTCATAGGCAACTGGTAATCCAAAATATCGAACCATCGTTTCAATGTCTACACTTTTTTTATGTATGGGATCTTCGTTAATCACGGGTTTAAAATAACCTACCTTTCTTGCTTTGCCCAACAGCAGGTTTACAATGCCCAGCGCCACAATAGATTTGCCACAGTAAGGTTCGGTAGTAGCGATAAAAATGGTCTTGCTCATGATAAGTATATAAAATTACTTCAAATTTATAGCTGAACAGGTGTTGAAAAATCAACCCGGCAAAAACAGGATGTATTAAACCGGGTTAACGAAGTGGGAATAGAAACGGTACCGCCTATGTTCCAGCGGAGTCTTCGCAGCATAAATCATCTAATTCAAATTATCTGTCTGCGAAACCTCAACGCAGGGCATACTCTCCAACCGCCACAAAGTAATTCTACAAATCTTTAGAATATTGCGGAGTAAAAGTTTTATAATTCCTTAAATGCCAGTGGTATGTTGTTGGCGTCTTTCGCCTTTACACCAACTTCGAAATGAGTTGCGCCTTTGGATGTTTGAGCATGGGCCTCCTGCGTAAATGCCATCATTACAACAAAGCACGTAGTGAGCAAAAGAATTCGAAATGTGAATGATTGTAATTTAGCTGGTTTCATTTTTATAATACTATTTATCGAAGGTTACCGGAACAATATTATTTCTTTACAGCAAAAAAATTAGCCAAGAAACTATGAGAACACCAATCAGCAAAAAATGTGGCAAAGGTTCTTTTAAAAAGCGTTTTATTTTTAAATTCACACCAAAAAATACAGCATCAAAAAATTAAATGATGGCGCAAATGTAATTACTTTAAAATCATTTTATAGACACGCCGGTTTAAAAAACTGCTCCCTACGCGGCTACAGCTGATCCTACATAATATTTACTGCCGAAGTACTCAGTTGCCTGCGTGAGTTATTTGCTGAATTGCTGAAATACAAGCGTACATTTAACAGCTGGCAAAAATTTATAAAAAACCCAGGTAATAAAAAAATAACAATGATATAGACTCAATTTACAAATGTGGGCGAAGAATTCCCTTTGTTAACTTTGATTATAGCCTGAAATAAACTTAACTTCAAAATTATTATAATTTCAACCCAACGTAAAAAATGGAAGCACAATCTAAAACATTCGGGCAAAAAGTAGTGAAGGAAATAAAAGAAATATTGAGTATGACACTATATTTCCTGTTCTTTTTAGGCTTGCTTGTAATTTTAAAAAAGTTGATCCTTGAAGACTACCAGATTGAGTTTGCTGGTTTATCGACAGCTATTATTGGTGCATTGGTAATGGCAAAAGTGGTACTGTTGATGGAGTTGATACCAAGAGGACGGTGGGTTCGCAGGCAGTCTGCAATAGTTGATAGTTTGTTACGCACAATTTTGTATACCATTGGTGTATTGGTAGTAATGTTACTTGAGAAAGCCTTTGAGAGCAGGCACGAGGAAGGAGGGTTTGGCCCGGCACTGCAACATGTATTCCGCAACCGCGACATTTACCAGGTATGGGCAGGAACAATTGTTGTTGGCTTTTCATTGTTTGGCTATAATCTAATGTCTGTAATGCGGAAATATATTGGCAAGCACCAATTAACGAACTTATATTTTTCTACACCGTTGGAACAAATAGATATCAAGGAGATGAAAAAGACGGTTGCATAGTTTTGCGGACAAGGCTCATCTTAGCCCAATACTTGCAAGTCCGTGAGGCTTGTTATATCATTTCATTGAGGGTTCAGTAATTGATAAATTTCTTTTTGCGAGC
>JBGSIG010000917.1:0-2562 GCA_041742655.1 Ferruginibacter sp.
ATCGCAATTTTAAAAGGAGCAGACTATCTTAAACTGATTTCTTTCGAAAAAGCTTCTGCAGCTATATTTATTGGCCTGTTGAACCAACCTTTATTTTGCATCATTCCTTTAGCAATTGCCATTACAACTTTTGTGTTAAACAGTAATTATTTAAGACGTCACTTATACATAGAAGAACTGGTAAGCGCCCGAAAATTAACCATCAGCAAAAGTTATTCGTTACTTGACAGGTATGGCGATATTGGAGAAATTATTTCACTAGACCTGAAACTTATTTTTAGAAATAAACGCCCAAAATCGCTGATCATTCTATCTGGTGTTTTTTTATTATACGGCTTAATGTTTTATCCAAAGTATCTGCAAACAGGAAACTATACCATGTTATTTCTTTTTGCGCTAATTATAACAGGATTGTTTATTAGCAATTATGGCCAGTTTTTATTTGCCTGGCAAAGCAGTCATTTTGATGGTATAATGAGTTATAATATCAACATGAAACAATACATTAAGGCTAAATTTTTATTGTTTGTTACGGTTTGTTCTTTACAATTTTTAATAGCAAGTTTTTATGGGTTGATGGGTTGGCAAATAATCCCCATTCAAATAGCAGCCTTTTTATATAGTATTGGCATCAATTCTTTTGTAACTATTTACGCAGCTACTTATAACTACAAATATTTAGACCTTGGCAAGTCTGCCAGTTTTAATTTCCAGGGAATTGGCGGCCTGCAATGGTTGCAATCTTTGCTCATTTCATTCGGACCTGTATTGGTATTTTATTTACTAAATAAATTTTTCGGGTTATGGACGGCAGTAATTTTCATAAGCAGCCTCGGAATTGTAGGGTTGGCTTTTAATGGAATAATTATTAATTGGCTAGTGGCAAAATTTAATATACGTAAACACAAAATAATGGAAGGTTTCAGGGAGCGGTAATAATAAAGGAAACATCACTATCTGCAGTTGAGTGCAGCTTTTGTTAAAAATTGTGTTCACGTGACGTGACCTCACCCCTACCTCCCGATTTTTTCGGGACCGGCTTTCTCCAAAGGAGAAGGAACTCGAAGAGTGCAGCGAAAAATATCTAGGTCCGCATTAGTTTTCTTTTTGCACCTGATTACGGATAGTCATTAAAAAGAAATAATATGATCATAGTAAAAAATTTAAAAAAATCGTATAAAGGTGTTAATGCAGTTGATATTGATGCGTTAGAAATATATGCCGGTGAAGTAATAGGGCTGGTAGGTAATAACGGAGCCGGCAAAACAACTTTTTTTCGTTTGTTGCTCGATCTTATAAGAGCAGGCAGCGGCGAAGTTTTATCAAAAGGAAAGCTTGTAACAGCGTCAGAAGACTGGAAAAGTTATACTGCAGCATATATTGATGAAGGCTTTTTGATTGACTACCTTACGCCAGAAGAATATTTTTATTTTGTAGGGAAACTCAATCAATTATCTAAAGCCGATGTGGATGATTTTTTGCAGAGCTATACCCTTTTTTTTGATGATGGGATTTTAAAAAAAGGAAAATATATCCGTGATTTTAGTAAGGGGAACCAGTTTAAAATTGGAATCGTGGCGGCGTTGCTTACCAACCCCGAATTATTGATTCTTGATGAACCATTTGCTAACCTTGACCCAACCACTCAACTGAGATTAGTTGAAATGATAAAAGAAATGGCAATCCATAAACAGATGTGTATTATTGTGAGCAGCCACGATATCAACCATGTTTCTGAAGTTAGTTCAAGGATTTTACTGATGGAAAAAGGCAAAATTATTAAAGATATTGCCGGCGGAGAAGCCGCCTATGATGAAATGGTAGAATATTTTAAAGTGAAATAGGTTCAGTTTCAAGTCAAAATCAACAATTTGTAGTTATTATGCCGTATTTAAAAGAAAAACTTATATTTGCACCTTAATTTTAATACAATACAATTTTTAAAAAATGGACAAAACACTAGGCACCGTAAAGTTTTTCAATTCTGAAAAAGGATTCGGTTTTATCAAGCATGATGATTCTAACAAAGAAACTTTCGTACATGTTAGCGGATTAATCAACGACATTAAAGAAGGCGACCATGTAGAATTCGATCTGCAGGAAGGTAAAAAAGGTTTAAATGCCGTTAACGTTAAACTGATCTAATAGAACATATTGATCTTTGTTAAGAAAGGTATTGGGCTGCTAATTTTTTAGCGGCCCTTTTTTTACCCCCTTTCCGGCCTGTAAAATAAAGAAAGGTTGTCAGGCATTTTTAAAATCCCCGCTTTTTACCTTATCACAATTATTTATTAATTACAATATTTCCGGCAAAACAATATGCATCTGTTATTTGTATATAAATTTGCAAAAAAAATATAAAGAAACATGAAACAAATAGCAATAGCTTTCTTCTCTATAATCTCCATTACAGCATTTTCTCAATCACCTTCAGGCAATATTTCTGTTAAAAAGGGGCAGCATTTTGTAGTAGAAACAAAGTCAGACGGGTTAATTACCCAGGAAATGATGGGTCAAACTATGGAATTGACCTTAACCAACACCGCCACTATCAAAGCAGAA
>JBGSIG010000918.1:0-4857 GCA_041742655.1 Ferruginibacter sp.
CAAGATGACCAAGGAGAATCAACTTTTTTTTTACAAAAGCAAAGTTTAAGATTCAGCGAAATGTACGTTATAGAAAAATGTGGGCACGAAATTTTGGAAGAACAACCTGCTGAGTTTTATAAAATACTTTTAGACTTTGTAAAGAAAAAAAGAAATAGAAAATAAAAAAATGAGAAAAAGGTCACACTGCCACCAACAAAAGGTTCCTATGCAATTGGGGCATGACGATGAAGCAATCAGCAGCAGTATATCCAAGCTTTAGTTTCGGCGGACGGATTGGCTTTTAGCTTTTATCTTCAAATTTTATAACTTTATTGGGCAGCTGTTCCGGGCTTGACATTATAAAATATCCCACCTGCACCAATACCTGCTCGTTAGCCTTTCGAAAACTATAACAAATTCAACATATCAAATTTATGCTTAGACTTTTAGTTTCAATTGCACCATACTTATTGCTACTTCTTTGTAGTCAATCTTGTAAGACAACTTCTAAAACTTTGGGAGCAAACTTTAACGACACAATCCCCTCAGGAATTTTATCTTTTTTAACGACAAGGGACGGTAACTTTGAAGTATACTCAATGAACGCTGACGGAAAAAATGTTACAAATTTGACTAACAATAAATCTTTAGACTTTTGGTCATCTTGGTCACCAGACGGAAAGCATATTTTGTTTTATTCAAACCGTGACGGAAATAATGAAATTTACAGAATGGATGCTGATGGCAAAAATCAAGTAAATATTTCTAATCATTCATCAAACGACTATTTACCTTGTTGGTCGCCTGATGGGAAACAAATTGTTTTTACGTCTGACAGAGATAATAAAAATAGAGAGATTTATTCAATGAATTCCGATGGTTCAAACATAGTTAGACTTACAAATAATGATTTATTTGAAGAAGTTCCAACTTGGTCAAACGACGGCAGTAAAATACTTTTTACGAGACAACTTGTTGAAATGGTTGACACTTTAAAAACAACCAATGGCGAAATTTTTATTATGGACAAGAATGGAAGCAATGAGAAACAGCTAACTTTCAAAAAGGGGTTTGACTCAGGTGCAAAGTTCTCACCTGATGGGAAACAAATTGCATTTTATGGGCCGACAGAAGAAAAAAATTTTGAACTTTTTATTATGAATGCTGATGGGACAAGTATTACCAATTTGACAAACGATATTTTAGAAGACTATTCACCATCTTGGTCGCCAGACGGTAAGTGGATTGCATATTCAAGCGGAACTTCAAAGCAATATGACGTTTGGGTAATAAACATAAAATCAAAAAGAAAAATTCGTTTGACAAGTGAACCAAAAAGAAATGAAACACCAGTTTGGCGACCAAAGTAGGCCAGCAGGCAACATTCGGTTTGGCAATATGGTGGGGCGACGAAAATATTCGCAACTTTTGGTTTCGCTAATCGGCTTCAGTTCCGGCCGATGAAAAAAGCCATGCTTTAGTTCTTATAATCATCTTTTGTAACTTTATCCAGCGGCAGTTACAGGCTGACGAGTTTCAAATACCGCCACATCGCCAGGCCGTAGCCGTTAGCGGTAAATGCAAAGACAGTGTTAACTTCAACCAAGAATAGCTAATAGAGAAATGTCAAAACCCTCATCCATTACTATCAAAATGAAAGTTGAGCATCATAATCGTAAAACTAATCTCAAATATTTTACGCTTATTATTTTTGTTCTTCTAACCTCATGGACAACTGCTCAAAGTACCACGCAGGACTCTTTAAGTTTGGTAATTAGAAACATCAATGTCGTAAATGTGCTAAATGGCAAGTTGGTACCCAATATGGATGTTGCAGTAAAAGATAAAATAATTTATTTTATAGGAAAGTCGTTTTCTGAAAGTGTTCCTTCAAATTCAATTTCAATAGATGGGAATGGTAAATATTTATGCCCCGGGCTTTGGGACATGCACTTTCATTTATGCTGGGATAAAAACAATGACACACTTTTGTTTCCTGCTCTGTTAAAAAATGGAATTACAGGAATTCGTGATTTGGGAGGAGACCTAAAAATCATGAATAGTTTCAGAACGAAAACAAAAGATTTCAAACCAGAAATTTATGGCGCAGGCCCAATGATTGACGGCAACCCACCTGTTTACACTGACTTTTCATTGCCTGTTGACGACAATTCCAACTTGAAAGCTGTTCTTGACAGCTTAAAAAATAATGGTGCCGATTTTTTTAAAACATATTCTTTAATAAAAGAAAAACAACTAACAGATATTTCAATTTATTGCGCAAAAAATAAAATGACATTCGCCGGACATCTTTCGGAATACATTAAACCAGAAACTTCCATTTCTTTAGGGCAAAAAAGTATTGAACACCTTAATAGGTTAGATGATACTTGGGCCAGAAGTAAAAATAGATTAGACAGTATTGCCAGCTTGATGATTGCTAAAAACACTTTTCTTTGTCCAACACTAATCACTTATCAATTGAAAACAAAAGTTCGTGACACTTCAATTGTAAACAGAAACTACTCTAAGTATATTTCTTCTTCTCTTACGAATGAATGGAAAGCAGCATGGGAAAAGAGATTAACAAGACACTCACAACTTGCAGATTGGGACGAATTGGATAAAACATTTCAATCGCAAATGCAGTTAGTTAATTACCTGAATAAAATGGGGGTGATGATTTTGGCAGGAAGTGATTTTGCAGGTATGCCTTATGTGTATCCGGGAATTGGCTTGCATCAGGAATTACACTTATTATTTGAAGCGGGACTTTCAAATTATGAAGTATTGAAAACTGCAACCATCAGTCCTGCAATTTATATGTCTAAGCAAAATGTTTACGGTTCAATATCAGTTGGAAAGTATGCAGACATGCTAATATTAGAAAAAAATCCGTTAGATAATATTGACAACCTTCAGGCAATAAAGTTTATTATCGTAAAAGGCGAAATATATAGCGACAAAAAATGATAACGTATTAAGCGAAAATTCTTTCAAATCAAATGACACAATCGATAGCACGAACCGCTAACAAAAGACTTCGCAAAAGCAGGCCTGGACAATGTAACATCAGCTATGTGCAAGCATCAGCATTGGTTCTGTGTAAGCTCCCCCTTTTTAGTACAGTTTAAAAGTAGACTATTTTCATGTTTTAATCAAAGTTATTGGGCGTAGTGGTATACACTTTTAGGTTCGACATTTTCAGACAAATTAAATAAGTTATTATAGTGGAATTGCTAATCAGCCAATGGAATATTTTTATTTGTACCTGAATCTTGTAATAATACGATACTTCTTGACAGGGCTTCGTTAAAACTGGCTGTTACATTGGCTTTACCGATAGAAAAAAGCAGTCTTGCATCTTGCAATTCTTTTATCACCTGCTGGCTGTGCACTTCAGATAAGATCAGTTTTGTTCCCCTGTGCTTTGCATCTTTATAAACTTCTTTCAAAGTTCTTATTCCTGTTGCATCAATAATTGGAACCTGTCTCATTCTGATGATTAATATTTTCGGTGGCTTTTCAATAAAACGCATGGCGTCTTTAAATTTATGAGCGGCTCCAAAAAACATAGGCCCGGTTATTTCAAACACTTCAACATTTTCAGGAATTGTAAAATGCTCAATGTTATTGGTATCTTTTCCCTTCCCGTTGTCATCAATATCTCTTTTCAAAATACTCACATCACTAGCCTTTATCATTTTACGCATAAACAGGAATGCGGCCAATACCATTCCTATTTCAATAGCTACTGTTAGATCAACTATCACCGTCAGCAAAAAAGTCGTCAATAGAACTGCCACATCACTGCGGGATCCTTTAAATACGGATACAAAACTTTCCCATTCACTCATATTGTAAGCGATAACAACTAATATGCCTGCCAATGTTGCCATTGGAATAAGAGCAGCCCACTTACCAACAAATAACATGATAAGCAGTAAAGTAATGGCATGTACAATTCCTGCAACAGGCGTACGACCACCATTTTTAACATTAGTGGCAGTTCGGGCAATTGCCCCCGTTGCAGGAATACCACCAAAAATGGAAGAAAAAACATTTGCGGTTCCTTGTGCTACCAATTCCATATTAGATTTATGATTACCGCCAATCATACCATCTGAAACAACTGCCGATAATAAAGATTCGATACCGCCCAGCAGGGCAATGGTGAAAGCCGGCTGAATTAATTTTTTGATGGTATTGAAATCTAACTGTGGTATTACTGGCATGGGAAACGACGACGGTATGCTGCCAAACCTGTTGCCGATGGTATCAACTGGAAGATGAAGTAATTGCATTACCGCAGTTGTTACCAATATTGCAATAAGTGAACCTGGTATTTTATGTGTGACTTTTGGCCAAAGCAAAATAATAATCACCGTTGTAGCGGCAATTGCAAAAGCATAGATATTTACTGAATCAAAACTTATAGCATAGCTTCTCCATTTGCTAAAAAAATCTGCAGGAACAGTACCTATATTTAATCCAAAAAAATCCTTCATTTGAGAAGAAAAAATAAGAATGGCAATGCCACTTGTAAACCCGACGATTAAAGGATGTGGAATAAATTTTATAACCGAACCAAAACGGGCAAAGCCCATAATGATCAGCATCAGCCCTGCCATAAAAGTGGCAATGATTAAACCGTTTACACCATGTACCTGAACAATACCATACACAATTACAATAAATGCACCTGTGGGACCGCCAATTTGCACCCGGCTGCCGCCCATTGCTGAAATAATAAATCCTGCAATCACGGCTGTATATAATCCTTTTTCGGGTGATACACCAGAAGCAATTGCAAATGCAATGGCAAGAGGCAAGGCTACAATACCAACAATTATACCCGCCAGCAGGTCTTTAGTG
>JBGSIG010000919.1:0-3793 GCA_041742655.1 Ferruginibacter sp.
GCTGGTGATTAAAAAACCCACCACCCATGACCAAAATCCTACCATGTAAATCGGGATAGCCATAAAAAAAATGGCGTATCCTATTTTAGCACCCCAAAAGGCAAAATGTTCTTTTACCGTTAGTTTAACGATAGGAACAGAACCAATTTTTTTCTTAAAATATTTTTGATAATCGGTTAAAAATATCCAGATGATGTGTAACAGCGTATATAAAAACCAAACATAGTAGTGTTGAAAACGATGTACTTTATACAGTTTTTGCGTGGCGCACATCCGCAAGTAAGGTTTAATTTCAATATCATCATCAACCCCATCAATATTAGTGTAGGTGTGGTGAATTATATTATGCTTCTGGTTCCACATGATGCTGCTTGCTCCTAAAAAATTTACCGAAATAGCAGCCAACCTGTTTACATTTTTATTTTTACTAAAACTTCCGTGCCCGCCATCGTGCATTACATTAAATCCTATGGCTGCCGTAAAGCCTCCCAACAAAACACATTCAATAATGGCCAGCCAGGTTGCCGGAGTAAAATAAACCAAATGAACATACAGCGCAACATAAGCAGAGAAGAAAAAGATGGCCTTTATGAATAATTTAATATTTCCGGTAGAAGGTTTTTTTACATCGGCAAAATACTTATTCACCCGGCGCTTTAGCTCCTGGTGAAAATTGGTAGAATTATGGATAAATTTTGGAGTTGCCATAAAATGTAAAATTTAAGTTGCAAAAGTACAATTATAACGGTTGTAAACTTGATTTGTTTATTCCCAAAATCAGGTATTTGTCTTAATAAAGCTATCAAAACTGTTAAATCCTATCATTTTTTTGCTAATGAAGCCCTCGGCGTATTTTACGCCAACCATTTTACCAAACATTTTTGACCGGTAAATAATACTGTCTAAAAAGTCAGGTGTAGAAATATAGGTTTGCGGCTCGCTTAAATCTGGGTTGTCAAACTGGGTAGCATAGGCCCGGATAGCTGCTATTTTTTGTTCCATTACTTCAGAAATATCGATGACAAAATTGGGGTGCAGGTACCTGTCCTGGATATAATTAAATACATAGGTGGGGCGCCAAACCTGTTGCGGTAAGCCATCTACTTCTGTTTCTATTTTACGCAGGCCTGATAAAAAAACAGCATCTTCAATTAATTTAGCAGCTTTGCCATGGTCAGGGTGACGGTCTTCAGGAGCATTGCATAAAACTATCGAGGGCTTATATTTCCTGATAGCTGCAATTACGCTACGCTGGTTCGCTTCATCATTTATAAAAAAGCCATCAGCCAACTCAAGGTTTTCCCTGATATCTAACTGTAAAATTTTTGCTGCATCAGCGGCTTCCTGTTTGCGTATTTCGGGCGTACCTCTTGTTCCCAACTCTCCACGTGTGATATCAACTACACCTACTTTTTTTCCTGCATTTTTTTCAGTTAGTAATGTGCCGGCGCAATTAAGTTCTATATCGTCGGGGTGTGCACCAAAGGCGAGTATGTCTAATTTCATATGAATGTTGAGTGTGAATAATGTATAAAGGTAAATAAAGTAAGGAGTGGAGCAAGTGCGAGGGAGCAAAGAATTAAAAACCAGGGATCATGTATCGGTTATCATGTTGCATCTAACTCCTGAACCCATACATTCTTTCCACCTCCTGCACAATTTTTTCAATCTCCCTGTCATCGCCATCTTTATTGTAGGGTTGTTTTAAACTGCTGCCAAACACGAATGCTACGGATTGATAAAAGCCTGCCGTAAAGCCGCCTTTGTATTCTTTAATCAATTCGTAACAGGTGTTGCCGGTTTCCCGGTTTATTAATTTCATTAACACCTTGCCCTGGTAAACAGAGAGTTTTTTCAGCGGATCTGTAAATTCTTTTTTTAAGGCTTTTTCCTGCGACAAAATTATTTTTCGCCTGGCTTCTTTATCCGTTACATGTGCCAATTGAGCATTCAGGCCGTTAATAACCCAGCCCGCCCTTTTTGCGTACGGATATGTAACATAAATGGCATTGCGCAATCTTGTCCACTTTGCTTTAGCACTCATTTGCGCTTCATTGTACCTTGACTTTAGCATAACATCCTGCAAAGTTTTAGCTTCAATGGTATCCCCCTGGTAAATAACAGCAAAAGTCTGTATGGTATCATTAACAGATTGCTGCGCAAATACATTCCCGGTTTTTAATAAAAAAAAGGTGATTAATAAAAGCGGTGCCAGTAGCTGATATTTAAATGTAGGGCGCATTGGTAAAGTAAATTTACAATATAAGCATGTACACCGCATTATATTGTGCTTCGGATAATATAATAAGCAAAAACTGGACACAGGTAAAGTGGCTTACCGGCAGTGTTTTAAAACAACTGCATTATAATTTTAACAATTCTATAGTATTAGTTCGCCAGCATGAACATATAAAATAGTCCTGCTGCCACCAGTATCAGTGCCACCGCCCCGCTGCGTGAAGAGAGATTTGCCCTGCGTATCATACTCATGATAAGGCCGAACGCCATCACTACAAGGCCGATCCAAACAAGATTTATATATGGAAAAATATAGGCTTTCAGGGTAACAAAGTCTATCATTTTATCTGATTCCTTTACTGCAATTTTCAACTTTTTTTGATCGCTGGTGATGCCCGCAAATTTTATGTACAGGTTTTCTGCATATACAGTATCGTCTATTTGATTAATGCCCATGCTGTCTACCATTATCATAGGAGTGGCTTTATAGGCAATGCTGTCTTTACTGGTAACCGTAATATTGGCAACTACAGCCGGACCATTTAGTGTTATTTTAAATTTATTCGTGGGCGGATTTTTGATAACATCATTTAACACCATAAACCCGTTTGAATAAAAAATGGTGTCGCCTTCGGCTACTTCATTTATTGTAAACTGAGCTGTATCCTGCTCTCTCTCAGGGTTTAGTGCGTAGGAGATGTACGTGAATACATCGTGTGACAAATAATTTTTTGTATCTGGGTTACTGCTCATGTTATTATTTTTCATGAGGTACACATCCGGGTTTAGCACAAAAGATTCTTTAACTTCTTTGGTTACTTCATCCTTTCTTTCAAATAATAAATGATAAAAACGTTTGCCTGTTTCAAGGCCCGCACTGTCGTATAAATAAGTAACATCATACGGGCCCATTTTTTTAGGCACCTGGCGAATAAGGTTTATATTTTCAGCGGCATTGTCGGGTTGCTTTGTAAGCGGGTCAATGCCCATTGGGATATTGAATTCTTTAAACTTTTCTGTACTTATTACCTGCTTGTTGCCGGCCGATATCAGCATACCGGCAATCATTAAGGTAAAACCAAGATGAGCAACTGAACCACCGGCCGATTTTAATTTGCCGTTTAACCCCGTCCAGATATAACCGGCATTTGCAACCACAGAATAAATAGAAGCAAACAATGCAAAATACAAAGCGCCTAAAAAACCGGGGCCTTGTTTATAATAAGTAAATGGGTAAAAAACAGCCACCAACGCTGTTATTGCAATGGCGATTAGAGTTGGTACGGCTAATTTTTTTACGGTATTTTTTATAGGTGTATTCTTATATTTCAGGTATTGTGTAATTGCACTTAGCAGCCCAATAATTACGGCCACTAACACCATTACTTTATTATAAGAAAACTCCGGATCTTCAGGAGGTGCCATGTTGGTGCCGAACACAGAATTAATAACCGGCGTAGATGTTTTTGCAATAATAAACAAAGCCGACAAAAAGAAAACCAATGAACCAATGAACATCCAGAATTCCCTTGAGCTGGTGGTTTCTTCTTTATGC
>JBGSIG010000920.1:0-10774 GCA_041742655.1 Ferruginibacter sp.
AGCCGGTGAAGCCATCATATTTTCCAATCTGCCTGCAGCAAATAAATTAGCGATTCGGTATACTTCCATAAGTGTTGGTACAGTAAGTGTGTCTGTAAATAATCAACCGCTGGTTAAAATAAACATTCACTCTTCCGGAGCTTTAACTGCCTCTTTTCTTTATGCAATCATTGACATTAAAATTCCTGTACGTGCAACCCTAACCGTTAGTGTTGATACAAACGATGCAGCAATTAACATTGATCGAATAGAAATTGGTAATGGAGATTTGGGTTTGGCACCGGATATCTGGAACCTTCCACCTTTGCCTGTTGCCAAAGGTACTTTTCCTGCAGACTGGAAAGGTTTGAGCCGGGTGTATACTGTGCCCGAATGGTGGCGTGACGCCAAGTTTGGGGCATGGTCACATTGGGATCCGCAATCAATGCCTGAGAGAGGAGACTGGTACGCAAGGAACATGTATATGGAGCCTAATCCTGTGTATGCCTTTCATGTAAAAACCTTTGGCCATCCTTCGGAATATGGCTATAAAGAAATTGCCCACAATTGGGTGATTGACCGCTGGGATCCTGAAGCAATGATGCAACTGTTTGTAGAAATGGGCGCCCGTTATTTTATGGCAATGGGTGTTCATCATGATAACTTCGATTGCTGGGATTCTGAATATCAACCATGGAACTCGGTACGTGTTGGGCCAAAGGTTGATATTGTTGGAACATGGGAAAAAATTGCCCGAAAACATGGGCTGCATTTTGGTATTGGTTTTCACAACACGCCGCCACGTACCTGGGGGCAGTTTATGCCGGTGCGATACAAGTCAGATAAATCTGGACCAAAGCAGGGCGTACCTTATGATGCGATGGAAACCATAGCAGACGGAAAAGGAAAGTGGTGGCAAGGTATGGATCCTGTTGATTTGTACGGCCCTATTCATGCCGGCAGGGATGATGCGTTGCGATCGCCTTTTGCCAACCAGTTTATGTGGCGTATTGATGATGCCATCAACAAGTATCACCCTGATGTAATTTATTTTGATGAACATGCCGGTAACTCCCAGGTGGATTTGGGCGTACACATGGGATTGGATTTTTTGGCTCCGCAACTCATTGCAAATTATTACAACAAGTCACTGAAATGGAATGATAAAAAAATGGAAGTCGTTGTTAATCTCAAAGCGGTGGGTGGCCGCTGGAATAGTTTTCAAAACAGCATGGATTTATTACCCTTTGTTGACCGCTCTCTCGTGAAAAGTTCTGAAATGCATATTGAGCCAGAAATAATGGCCTATTCATTTCAAACAGAAACAAGTATTGCAGAATGGCATTACTTGACCGGAATGAAATACCTGGATGCAAAAAAAGTTGTTGAATTGTTGATGGAAAATGTTTGTCGCAATGGAACGATGTTGCTTAACCTTACACAACATGGCCGCGGCGATCTTGATCCTGAAGTCATCCAAACATGTAAAGATATTGGCGCCTGGTTAAAAGCCAATGGCGAGGCGGTATATGGGTCACGTCCTTTTGAACTATATGGAGAAAACAATATTCGGTACACCCGCAACAAGGGCTATGTGTATGCCTCTGATTTAGATTGGCGGGATAGCGTAATTACACTTGCTGCACTACGCACGGGAGGATGCACTATTGGAAAAGTTTCCAAAGTTGAATTGCTCGGCTCTGGTGTTAAAATAGATTTTGTGCAGGACGATAAGGGGCTGACAATAACAGCAGGCAAAGCGGCTTTGCCTCTACCTGCGATTGCCAATGCAGCTTTAGCTTCGGGCAGTCGTGTTTTTAAAATAACACATGATAAGGGTTTGTTTAATGATGATGACCCAGGTGTAGTTGCACCAGGCTGGGTTCGTCAATCCAACCTCGGCACGGGCGATTTCAATAATGATCTTACTATTAGCGATACGCAGGGTGATGTATGGACATGTTCCTTTACCGGAAAAAATATTGCTGTTATTGCTCCTAAAGAAACGGGTGCCGGAAAAATTGAAATTAAGATTGATGGAAAAAGCCTAACCATTATTGATTTATCTACAGCCGGAAATCGTATACCACAACAAATAGTATTTCAAAAAAGCGGATTAACTGCTGGTGAACATTCTATCAATATTATTAATCGTGGTTCAGGAAAAGTAGCCGTGGATGCATTGCTAATTCAATAATTTTTTAGGCAGAGAGAGATTTTATCATGTTTAAATGAACATTTTGAAAAGGGTAATTTAATTTGAATAGCATAAAATATTAATCCCTTATCAACAACGAAAAAACCAGTAACGATTCAATCGTACAATGATGCATCAACAGTGATCATTATTAAAAACAAAATACAGACTATGAATATAAAATATCTAAGCAGGTTATTGGCAATTGTTTTTTGTTGCATACATATCAACGCAAGTGCCCAACAGGCACACAATCCCATCATCTTTGCAGATGTACCGGATATGTCGATCATTCGTGTAAACAATATTTATTACATGAGCAGTACCACCATGCACATGAGTCCAGGTTTGCCTGTTATGAAATCAACAGACCTGGTTAACTGGAAACTGGTGAATTACGCTTATGATACTTTGGCTGATGTGGATGCATTGAATTTAGAAAATGGTAAAAGCTCTTATGGGCGTGGTTCCTGGGCCAGCAGCCTCCGTTATCATAAAGGGATATTTTATGTAACCACCTTTGCACAAACTACCAGTAAAACTTACATATACTCCACGAAAAACATTGAAAAAGGTCCATGGAAAAGAATAACTTTCTCTCCTTCCTACCATGATCACTCTTTATTTTTTGATGACGACGGTAAGGCATACCTGCTGTATGGTGCGGGCAAACTTACCCTGTTAGAATTAAACGATGATCTGTCAGGCGTAAAGGCAAATGGGTTCAACAAGATTGTCATTGAAAATGCAAGTTTGCCGGCCGGCGATAATATTATGCTTAGTGCCGAAGGTTCACAATTGATAAAAGTAAAGGGTAAATATTATCTCTTTAATATCGCCTGGCCAAGAGGCGGCATGCGTACAGTTATAATTCATCGGGCGGATAAAATTACCGGCCCATGGGAAGGCAAACTTGGACTGCAGGATTTGGGTGTGGCGCAAGGCGGATTGATTGACATGCCTGACGGTAAATGGTATGCATATTTATTTCGAGATTTTGGTGCAGTAGGCCGCATTCCTTACCTGGTGCCTGTTACGTGGAAAGATGACTGGCCCATTTTAGGCGTTGATGGTAAAGTGCCTGAAACACTTTCGTTGCCTGCTAATAAAAGTTTAATTCCGGGCATTGTACATTCTGATGAATTCAACCGAAAAAAAAGCGAACCCCCGTTGCCGTTAGTATGGCAATGGAATCACAATCCTGATAATAGTTTGTGGTCGGTTACAGCAAGAAAAGGTTATCTGCGCTTAAAAACAGGCAGCGCTGACACCTCATTTTTACTGGCCAAAAATATGCTTACTCAACGCACCATTGGCCCTGTGTGCAGCGGCAGTATTTCATTGGATGTAACCAATATGAAAGATGGAGATTTTGCGGGCCTTTGCCTGTTGCAAAAAAACTACGGTCTTGTTGCAGTTAAAGTGGATGCTGGTAAAAAATCAATCGTAATGATCAATGCAGGTACCGGTTTGCAGGAAGAGGCAGCCACCGTTTCGCTCTCTGCCAACACGGTTTACTTTAAAGCAGAGTGTGATTTTACTGATAAGAAAGACGTGGCCAATTTTTATTATAGTCTTGATGGAAAGAGCTGGAATTTGATTGGCACTAAAATAAAGATGACCTATACACTGCCGCATTTTATGGGCTACCGGTTTGGCTTGTTTAACTATGCCACAAAAGATGTCGGAGGGTTTGCAGATTTTGATTATTTCAGGATTACAGAAACTATTTCTGCACCAAAATAAGTACCAGATACCGATGCTTCACGGTTTGTTCCACTGATGGTGGGAATTAGGTATCCAGGCTACAGGTTTTTTGGTTACCGGATATACAATCTACATTTCAAAAGAAAAGCCTTTATCAATTAACCGGTCGTAAACTTTTTTATCAAACCGGTAAAGTTGGGCTGCCCTGTGAGATACATCTTTTTGTTTTTCGTTGCAAGCCACCAGCAGGTTCATCTTCATTAACTTCCTTCTGAAATTTGGCTTATCTAATTTTTCATCCAGTATTGCCTCATACAATTCCTGCAGGTGAAGCAATGTGAATTTTTTTGGCAGCAGGTTAAAGCCAATGGGCTCATGTTGAATTTTATGTTGCAGATGGAGAAAAGATTTTTCCAATATTTTATTATGATCAAAGGCCATTGCTGGAATGTTGTTAATATTATGCCAGGTTACTTCAGAAACAGAAGGACCGGCATGCAGTTTAAAATTTTCAATATTCAGCAATGCATAATAACCTACAGTAATTACTCTTTTGTCAGGGAAGCGGTCTGGTTCGCCAAATGTTTGAAATTGTTCAAGAAATATATTTTCAACTGCGGTTTGTGTTGTAAGGATCCTGTAAGCTGCAGCATCAAGACTTTCATTGCATTTCACCCATTCGCCCGGCAATGCCCATTGACCCTGGCTATTGCCGGTTGCATGCCTTACGAGTAATACAGAAAGTTCGGCTTTTTTAAAACCAAAAATCACACAGTCAACAGAGATGGCATCAATTATTTCGTTAGGCAATGGCATAAATAAATCGTTAAAATAAGTATGTAATTAGATTGGGGTCGCCAGTTTACTCTCCTCACAATAAAACGAAAATCAAACAGGATAACCCTAAATGTAACAAAAATTCAAATAGCTTTTAGTCAAATATACTATAACATGGTAACTCAGCAATTAATTGTCCGGCATAGATATTTATAGTTTTTAAATAATCAAAAAATAGAAGGGTAATTAAGAGCGCTTTAAGAAGCGAAAATAATTGCGTTAATTTTTTCAGAAGGCCAATTTTAAGGTTTTGAATTGGTTTTATGGAGAGATAAATCTGGCTTCTCATCAATGTATTATTTACCTTCAGTCGGGAGCGAAACCGGTTTCATATCATGTTTTCATAAATTATTCTATAGAAATTGATAAGATAGAATACTTTTTTTAAGAAATAGCAGTTGTTTAGCCACGTGCGTTCGCTGTAATTTTATATAGTCAAAAAGACTTTAAGAAAAAAAGTATAAATTGACTTTCGCCATACATGAATTATAATTTTATTGCCTAACAAAAAAAACGATTGCCTATGCCCAAATTCAGTGCTCCTGAAGTAGTTTTTAATACCTGCCACGTTCAAATGCTAATCGTTATTTATTTTATTTCACCAAAACTAACAAAATTGCTATGCTAAAAAAGAAATTCATCAATCATGCCCGGCATGCATTGATTTTACTGCTGCTTGCCTTATTGAGTTCTGCGGCAAATTCCCAAACAAAAATTACCGGTATTGTTACAGACTCTGCATCCAACCCACTACGGGGTGCTACAGTGTTAGTAAACGGCACCAAAGAAGCAACCACTACCAACGACAATGGAAATTTTTCCATCACGGCCGCACCCGGCTCAACCATTTCAATTTCTATGGTAGGGTTTACGCCGTTTTCAGTTAAGGTAGGCAATCAAAACAATATCAATGCCCGCCTGCAACATGACAATTCAAGTTTAAGTGATGTTGTGGTAGTAGGTTATGGTACCCAAAAGAGACTTTTGGTAACCAGCGCTATTTCCACAGTAAGTGGCAAAATATTAAATGCCGTACCCGTACTGCAGGTGTCAGAAGCATTACAAGGCAGGGTAGCAGGTGTTTCTGTAGTAAACAACGGAAGCCCCGGCACAGCGCCCATTGTACGTATCAGGGGTATCAGTTCAATCGGTTATGCTTCGGATCCCTTGTATGTGGTAGATGGCTTTCCCGGTGTAAACATTGCAACACTCGATGTAAGAGATATACAATCAGTTGATGTATTGAAAGATGCATCAGCATCTGCGATTTATGGTTCAAGGGCAACCAATGGCGTAATTATGATCACTACCAAAAAAGGTAGAAGAGATGGTAAAATGAACGTTGGGCTTGAATCATATTTTGGAACTTCTAAAGTAACACAAAGACTTGATTTGTTAGATCAGGAAGGCTTTAAACAATATGCCCTTGCCTACAGAGGCAGCCAGGTGAGCCGTCTTTTGCCACCAGATGTAAATCAACCAACTTATGAAGGTTCTCCCACAACTTACGGAGAAACAGATACGGACTGGCAGGATGCGTATTTTAGAAATGGACAAATGACCCAGCAAAATATTAATTTAAGTGGAGGCAATGATGTGTCCCGTTTTTATTCATCTTTTGGATATATGAACCAAACGGGTAATGCGCCCACAGTGGGATACAAGCGTTACAATTTCCGTATTAATTCCGATCATGAAATAAGCAAAGTGTTCACCTTTGGAGAGAATTTATATTTTTCATCAGCCGACCAGGCTTATGACAATAACGAAACGGGAGCAAGAACCAATTTGGTAAATGTAATTAGAATGATGCCGCATATACCCGTGTACGACCCAACATCTAATGGCGGTTACAGGGGCGTGGATGCTACAAAAGACGGCGGTGACCCTACAAACCCCGTAGAAGATGCGGCCTTAAAAAATCCGGGAAGCAGAAAAACGGCCTATCTTTTAGGAACAGCTTATGTAGATGTAAATTTTTCCAGGGATTTTAAATTTCGTTCAACATTTGGTTTAGATTATAGCAACACACTAAACTACCGCTTTGCACCAATCTTTAATGACAATGGTGCCATAGCAGGATCAAGTGCTTCAGTGGCAACTATTACTAACAATCGTGCATTAAGTACTACAACTTTATTTACTGAGCAATTTAGTTACGACCATACTTTTGGGGGTAAGCACCACGTAAATGCCATTGCTGTTTACGAGTTTCAACAAAATAACAGCAAGCAGGAAAATATGAGCGGCCAACAGCCATCAAATACCCAGCAAACATTAAACAACGCATCCAATATATCTGCACAAACGTTAATTTTTGAGAGTGCGATAATTTCTTATCTCGCTCGTGTCAATTACGATTTTAAAGGAAAATATCTCCTAAGTGCCGCTATTCGTCGTGATGGTTTGTCCGTTTGGGCTCCTGATAATAAATGGTCAAATTTCCCATCTGTTTCTGCAGGTTGGAGAATTGACCAGGAAAGTTTTATGCAGGGCAATAAAACTATTTCTGAGTTAAAATTAAGAGGCGGTTACGGTTTAACTGGTCTTAATGGAACTTTGTTAGGTTATTATCCATGGTTAGTAACTGT
The DNA here is from genome assembly GCA_041742655.1 of Ferruginibacter sp. Lineage (GTDB taxonomy): Bacteria > Bacteroidota > Bacteroidia > Chitinophagales > Chitinophagaceae > Ferruginibacter. The sequence goes on from JBGSIG010000920.1 coordinate 7,312, forward strand.
AAGTGCCAACAGTGCACAATATCCGTTTAATAATAATCTTACTGGTGGCCCGGCTTCTTCCATCCAGGGATTAGGAAATACAGATTTAAATTGGGAAAAGACAAGTATGATAAACATAGGAGTTGATCTTGGTATGTTGAACAATAAGATTACATTAACTGCCGACTGGTACCAACGCAAAACGGATAACTTAATATTAGGGGTACCCTTATCGCCATCCATGGGTTTTCTTAATGGCACAGTAAATCAAAACGTTGCCGCAATGGGAAACACCGGATTTGAAATGCAGTTAGGGTACAATGAGAGAGAAGGCAATGTAAAATGGTATGTCACGGGTAATTTTACTACAATCAGCAACAATGTTTCTGGATTGGCTCCAGGTGTTACAAATATAGAAGCAGGTGCAAATGCAGATTATGGTGGTTTTAATATTACCAATACAGCCGTTGGGCAACCGATTCAATCATTTTATGGCTGGAAAACGGAAGGCATATTTCAAAGTGATGCCGACGTAGCCAAACATGCTTTTCAAACCGCAGATACTAAAGCCGGTGATATCATGTTCCAGGATACAGATGGTAATGGAACAGTTGATGCCAACGACCGCGTATTTTTAGGTAGTTTTCTTCCCGATTTAACTTATGCATTGAACGCAGGGGTAAACTATAAGAATTTTGATTTATCCGTTTTCTTTTATGGCGTACAAGGCAACAAAATTTACAATGCCACCAGGGTTATTACAGAAGGTATGGTTCGTTTCTTCAATGCCGGTACAGCAGTATTGGATGCATGGACACCTACCAATACCAATACGAATATTCCGCGGGCCATTTCAGCAGATCCAAATCAAAATGCCCGTACCTCCGATCGCTTCATTGAGGATGGATCTTATTTCCGGATGAAAAATATCATCTTAAGTTATTCAGTGCCGGTTGGTGCTTTACAAAATGTAACCAAAGGTGTTGTAAAAGATTTGCGCTTTTATGTTTCTGCTCAAAACCTGTTGACATTTACAGGGTATAGCGGATACGATCCGGAAGTTGGAAACAGAACAGCAACTGTCTCAAGTGGTGCCAATCAATTAACCAACGGAGTTGATTACGCTGTTTATCCAAACCCTAAGTCGTTCCAGATAGGCCTACAGGCAAATTTTTAAATAAAAAATTAAGTCACAACTTATAAAATAAAGTATTATGACAAATAGAAATAATAAACTGGCTCTTGCTTTTATGCTGTTAGTATCCGGCATAGTAGCCTGCACCAAAGATCTGGATACAACAGATGAAAATAATCCTACGGTTAACAGTTATTTTGGCACCGCATCAGAGTTACAAAATGGCGTTAATGCAGTTTACTCAAGTTTGCGGGCAGCCAATCTTGTAGGCAGGGAATGGTTTTTTACACACGACATGCGGGGTTCTGAATGTGCAGCCGGTGGAGCTCAGTTAGAATCGCCCCGGGCTGAGCTGTTAAACCAGGCAACGGCTTCACCAGCCAACGCCGTAATGACGAGTGTATGGAATGGTTGTTACCAAATGATAAACAGGGCAAATTTGGTTATTTCCAAAGGTCCTGAAGTAACCGACAATACAGCACTTAGAGACAGAGTGGTTGCAGAAGCAAAGTTTTTAAGAGGCTGGGCTTATTTTGAATTGGTATCGCAATGGGGCGAAGTACCGATTTATGCAGAACCGGTTACAACTGCCGATGGCTTTAAGCCAAAATCGCCAGTGGCGGATGTTTACGCATTAATCGTTAGCGATTTAACAGACGCTGCTGCGGTATTGCCAGCAACTTATGGAGCTGCCGATAATGGCCGTGCAACCAGCGGTGCAGCCAACGCCATGCTGGGAAGAGTTCAAATGCAAAACGGCGACTACAATGCAGCAAAAACAGCGTTGCTTAAAGTGTACGGTAAATATGCGCTTACAGCAGACTATAATTGGAATTTTGACGGAGATGTAAGAAATGATGCAGGTGTTACAATCACTGGTGGTCACGAATTTAATGAAGAGTCAATATTTGAAATTGTATTTGTTGATAAAGGCGACAACAACTTTAACTGGGGTTATACCGGCGAAGGTTCCACCAGTCCATTAAGTACAGTACGCAACCAGGAGTATGGTATTACCTGGGGAAATGTTATTCCTTCAAACAATTTATTGAATGAATTTGAAAGTGGAGACCCACGGTACGGTTATACTTTCTACGAAGTGGGCGATCAGATACTTACCTATCCCGGCCTTACTCCGCTTACACTTGTACCCGCCGATATGAATATTGCAGCCAGTACAAAAGGTGGTGTAACAATAAAAAGATTCTTTCGTAAGTATGGGATATATGAGTGGGTTAACTCAGGCTTTCATCCGGGTGGTTTAAATACCCGCATGATTCGTTATGCCGAGGTGTTGCTGATGCTTGCAGAGTGCGAAGCAGAAGTAGGCACACCAGCACAGGCTGCTGCTTACATCAATGAAGTGCGTGCAAGGCCAAGCGTAAATATGCCCCCGGTGACATTGGCAAGCAAGAACGAAGCGATAGCTGCAGTGATGCACGAAAAAGCGGTAGAATTGGCAGCCGAAGAAATAAACAGTACAGATATTTTGCGGTGGAGGGCTAAGCAGTATTACCCATCAGTTAGGCCAGACCCGAAACCCACTCAGAACAGTTTGTTGCCCATTCCATCAAGTGAAACATCAACAAACCCATTAATTAATTAAAAAATAATATTTTCCAGATTGAGAAGCCTTCAATTGTAGAATTTTTTTTAACAAATAGCAGCAACTATTGGGGCCGTCATTCTTGACGGCCTTTTTTTAATATTTCAATGTAGTATTATTTCAAATTTTCAATGTTTATTTTATGTTGGCCAAAATTGTTTTTGCTATAATTTGCAAACCATATGAAAAAGAAATTCATTTTATTTAGTGCTGTTGTTTTTTTTGCAGCGCTTATTTTTTTGGTTTCCTGCAGCCACAAACAAAAGAATCATTTGTTTACGCAGCTCAGTGCCGCAGCATCAGGCATTCATTTTAACAACGATATTCACGACAGCGATTCTTCACACTCATTTATAAATGAGTTTGGGTACATGGGCGGCGGAGTAGGAATCGGCGATTTTAATAATGACGGGTTGAAAGATATTTTTTTTACCGGTAACCAGGTTAGCTCAAGGCTTTACATAAATAAAGGAAATAACCAATTTGATGACATTACAGAAAAAGCCAGTGTCACTACAAGTGTTTGGTGCACAGGTGTCAGCATTGTTGACATCAACAATGATGGCTACGATGATATTTATGTGTGTGTGTTTGGAAAAAATCTTTTGGAAAGATCAAAGAATCTTTTATTCATAAATCAACACAATCTTACTTTCAAAGAAGAGTCGACAGCATACGGCTTGGCAGACACAGGTTACTCAACACAGGCTGCATTTTTTGACTATGACCGGGATGGCGATTTG
>JBGSIG010000921.1:0-4394 GCA_041742655.1 Ferruginibacter sp.
AATTATTAACTATTAACTATTCACCTGCGCCGCCGGTAAGGGATTATGGATTGATAGAAGATAATGAAGGTGTGTTTTTTGATGATCCCGGAGTTGTACAAGGCGCCACCTGGGTGAACGACCCAAATATGGCGAGTGTGAACCAGGTGCGGGGAATTATAAATACTTATCGCATTTACAGTTTACAAAGATGGTGGGCAGGCTGCATCATCAATCAGCAGCGCAGTATACAGGAAAAAATGTTGTTGTTTTGGCATCATCATTTCTCAGTACAAAAAGAGGAAGTAGTAAATGCGCAGGCATTGTACAAGCACCATAAATTACTTCGGGATAATTATATGGGAAATGTAAAAAGCCTCACACGGGATGTAACCATCGATCCGGCAATGCTGGTGCATCTCAATGGTTTTCTAAACTCTAAACAGGCACCCGATGAAAATTTCGCCCGGGAACTGCAGGAACTTTTTACCATCGGCCGTGGGCCCGGCGGCAACTTTACCGAAAATGATGTGATAGCTGCTTCAAGGGTTTTAACGGGGTGGCGGTTTCAAACCGATCCTTCAGTTATCACGTTGTTTGATGCTGATGCACATGACACCGGCAGTAAAACATTTTCTTCTTTTTATAATAATACTGTTATCAGCGGCAGTAGTGATGGTGTATCAGAACTGGATGCATTGATAAATATGATTTTTGCAACAACAGAATCTCCAAAATTCATTTGCCGAAAAATTTATAAATGGTTTGTTTATTACGATATTGATGATGCTGTTGAAGCAAATATCATTACACCTTTAGCCAAAATATTGACCGACAATAATTTTGAAATAAAACCTGTGTTGGCAGCCTTGTTTAACAGTGAACATTTTTACGACATAGCCAACCAGGCTTGCTATATAAAAAGCCCATTTGATTTATTGGTTGGTGCTGTAAGGGAATTTAATATTCCTTTTCCTGCATACACAGACTACGTGAACGGCTACCCGCTTTTCAATGCTGTTTACGAAACCGCGGCAGATCTGCAACAGGAATTGTTTCAGCCACCGGATGTATCGGGTTACCCGAGTTACACACAAGACCCTATGAACTACGAGTTGTGGGTAAACAGTAATTCTTTGCCCCGGTATGCAGATTTCACCGATGGCCTTGTAAAAGACAAACTTATTAACACCAAGGCATTTGCCAACTATTCAAGCGATCCTTCTAACCCCGATCAGTTGGTGCTGGATGTAACAAATTTGTTACTTCGATATCCTTTGTCTGCTTCGTCAAGGGGCTATATAAAAACAAGATTTTTACTAAACAATTCAATGACGGACAGTGTGTGGACAAATGCCTGGAATACTAATAACACAGCAATAATAAATACTGCTTTGGATGATATGCTGGCTTTTATTATGAATCTGCCCGAGTATCATTTGTGTTAATTTTTACTACGCCTATTTAAAACCAAAATAATGAACAGAAGGAAATTTTTATCACGCACTGCACCAGCCATCGGTTTACCAGCTTTGTTGAACGGGTTTTCATTTTCTGCCTTTGGGACGGCGCACAGCGAACTAAGCATGCTATTAGGCGAAACTACCAACACCGATCATGTATTGGTATTGGTTCAGTTAAAAGGGGGGAATGATGGTTTGAATATGGTGGTTCCGCTGGATGTTTATTCGGGATACTACAATGCCCGCACAAATGTAGCCATACCACAAAGTAAAGTGTTGCGATTGGCTGGTACCGATAAATCGGGACTACACCCGGCAATGACTGAATTACAGAATATGTTCAATGATGGAAAAATGAATGTGATACAATCCGTTGGTTATGATCATCCGAATTTTTCTCATTTTCAATCACGGGATATTTGGGCAAGCGGCGATACCACTACCATTCGTGCCAACAGGGTTAAAACAGGTTGGATGGGCCGGTATTTAGAAGAAGAATTCAACGGATATCCTGAATCTTTTCCCACTGCAAATATGCCCGATCCGTTGGCTATACAGATAAGCAGTTCGCCTACTTTAGATGTGCAGGGTAATATTTACTCTATGGGCCTTTCAATTACCAACCCCGAAAAAGTGTACAGTTTCGTAAACCCCTTTACAGATTACCCCCTAATTTCAGCGGCCGCAAATAAAGAATTGCGTTTCTTAAGGGTGATTACCGACAAAACAAAAATATACTCTGACATCATCAGCAAGGCATATAAAAAAAGTGCTACGCTTGCTGCCTACCCGGCAAAGAATACTTTGGGTGAGCAGTTAAAGATAGTAGCAAGATTAATAAAAGGCGGTTTAAAAACAAGGGTGTATACAGTTACGCTTAATGAGTTTGATACACATAAAAGACAAGTGAATGCCAGCGATACTACCACGGGCAAACATGCCGAACTTATGAAAGATATGTCGAGTGCCATCAGTGCTTTTCAAAACGACCTTGAGTTAATGCAATTGGACGACAGGGTGCTTGGCATGACATACTCTGAATTTGGCCGTCGAATAAAATCAAATGCCAGCCTGGGTACCGACCATGGAGCGGCAGCGCCGGTTATTATGTTTGGCAAACATGTAAAAAATGGAATTTTAGGCAACAGCCCTGATATACCGTCAGACGTGCAGGTGGTAAACAACATACCTTTTCAATACGATTTCAGAAGCGTATATGCGTCGGTGTTACAGCAGTGGTTTTGTGTAAATCAGCAGGTGCTCGATACCATTTTATTAAAAAATTACCAGGCCTTACCACTGATAAAAGGGGGGCCATGTGGTTTGCCTGAAGATATCGATACCAGCAATGAAAACTCTAATAAGCTGGTTTTAAAAATGAGTCCAAATCCTTATAGCACCAGTGCTACCATTCAGTTTTCTACTAGTGGCGGCAACACATTGATACAGCAGATTGATGGCCTCGGTCAGGTTGTGAAAATAATTACCAACAAAACCTACGCCGCCGGGACCTATAATATAGACGTATACAATGATGGCTTACCACCCGGGGTTTATTTTTTAAGATTACAGAATAATTCTTTACAAAAAGTTATTACTGTTATGCGGATGCGATAGTAAAAAGCTTCCACATAATATTACTATGGCAGGTTTAGGTGCTGCCACTATCCTGCACGGTTCTTCCATTTGCATGAATAAATTTTTTACATGATTTTAGCAGTATTTTCACAATATGTTCTATTGAAAATCTACGAAAATTATGATCTTTACAACAGAATAGTTTATTTTACTTAGCAAATGAAAAAGGTCATTATTGCCATATTAGCGATTGTATACATGGGCACTTCCACAGGAGCTACCATACACATGCACTATTGCATGGGCGAGTTGGCAGATTGGAAATTAAAACAAAAAGAATCTGATAAATGTGGCAATTGCGGTGTGGAAAAAGAGAGCAGCGATAATGGCGGCTTTTGTAAAGTAGAAAAGAAATTTCTAAAATACGATTCAGACCAAAAAGCAACCAATTCGCTTTTTAAACGTATACAAATATCGGCTGTTGCTATACCTTCTTCTTTCATTACTTTTTCTGATGTTGACCTTTCTTCTGTAACAGAAGAAAATCCTATCAGCCATGCCCCTCCCCATAGGAATGAAGCAATCGCTGTTTACATCATCAACTGTGTTTTTCTTATTTAGACTTTAGTTTTTTGTATTGACCAGGCAAAACTACTTGCCGGGCTTCCGGCATTTCTACATGCCCGGGGTTTTAATTATTCACTATACATTAAATTAAAATAAAATGAAAAAATTTACAATGTTGATGATGGCAACTTTTACCATCCTTTCTGTGTCTGTTTTTGGGCAGGACACAATAATAATTTCAACCGAACTGCAAAAGCACCCCAATAGGTCAAAAAAGGAATTAATGAAAATGGAGATAATGAAGATAGATACCAGCCCGGGCAACACAAATATACCAACCATCGGGTCAGGTAACAGTGATAAGTATGTGACGGACATTACAAGATCAAAAAAAGAACAAATGAAAATGGAGTTGATGGGGATTGATGAGTCTACTTTATATCCTATATCTAAAATCAAATCATCCAAATACGCTGCCTGTGCAGCGCATTTAAACCGGTCAAAGAAGGAACTAATGAAGATGGAGGTAATGAAAATTCATACATGCCCTGATAATAAAAAGTTGTGATCAACCGGGCCATTAGGATAATGATAAAAGCGCTAATTTTACAATCCAATTTAAAGAAGCACTTTTAAAATTTTCATTATGCCATCATTTGATTTTGCCAGTAAGGTTGATCTGCAGACATTAGACAACGCTATTAATATTGTTAGTAAAGAAATCACCAACAGGTTCGATTTTAAAGGGAGCCATGTATTAATTGACCTGAACAAAAAAGAGTTTAAGGTAAACCTGGAAGCAGACAG
>JBGSIG010000922.1:0-3533 GCA_041742655.1 Ferruginibacter sp.
CTGTTGCAGGTGTATTGCTGGATGTGGAACTGGTACCTGTATTTTTTGATGCTGATTTAAAAATCGAAAATGCAACTCAGGGTGCAACAAATGGTTTTGTACCTGCGCAACGCATTTTAGGTTATTTGCAGATAAGTCCTAAAGGTGTAATCATCGACGAAGAACATTTTGCCAGGTTACTAAATGAAATGGAAGGACTCGGCGGGCCAATAGACTGCATGGTAAAAATTCACAATGGCAAGCAACAAATGCGGATAACCCGTGCAGAGTTAAAGCCTTCGATGGATGGTGCCAAACGTGTTTTTGTTGGTTCACCCAAGGGTACACCCGTGTTGCCAAAAGATGGAAGCTGGAGTGTGGTGCAGTTTGATCTTGCAAGCAAAGAAGTAACTCCGCTAAGTAACAATGATATAATTCCTTTGATTAAAAAAGGAGAAAGGGTTTTTGCTGACGCTCTCACACAGGTTTATTCTCAGAATATAGACAACCCGGTAAATATAGCAGAGCCTGCTGAGCTCTTTAAAGATTTGGAATTACGTGCAACTCAATTTGCATTTTTACAAAGTACCGGCGAAAACAAAGTGCTGTTCAGAAATCCCCTTTTCGAAAAAGGAAAAGACCTCCTGAAAGGAAGTGTACCCGACCTTGCGGATGCGTATCGCCTGATGAACAGCAAAGGTATTTTTCCTAAGTTGGAGAACCTCCCCAAACTGGACCAGGTGGGCGAACTGGCCAATCAGTTTGGGATGAACATTATTGACGAAGGATATAAGTTAATTAATAACACGATAGCCGATGCAGAAAAAAAATTGGTACAAGAGTTACCGGAAGGCCCCTGGTACATTGTAAAAACAAACGATGTAAAAGTTTATATAGACTATAAACCTTCCAAACCAAAACCCGCAGACAATCCCCCTGGTGCTAAGGCAATGCTTGATTTTGATATAGACAGTAAAGCAGGTGAATGGGTGAATAAAATGAATGATGTAACAATGGTGGTTGACCTTGTATCTTTCGAACGCATCATGTTGATACGTGGCAAGTTTGATACAAAGAAAGGCCAGTCCCCTTCATTTATAGGCCCGGAATTAGAGTTTGGCCCTGCACTGCAACCGGTAGTGGATATTTTAGTTTTGTTAAGTATGTTGGCTACAGACGCAAGCTATGGAGATATCTTAAAACAAGGATTAAAGATAGCCATGAGCAATAGTCCTAATAATTGGGAATATAAATTCCAGGCAGATAAAGAAATACCTGTTTTAAAATTCCCGCCACCATTGTTAGATAATCCTGCAGCACCACTACGTTTGGAAGCCGGGCTAAAAGTGGGTGTGTATTTTAACGTAGCCATTCCTTTACCGCCAACCAATGGAATTCCGATGCCCAGCGCAGGCGCATTTGTAGAATTTTATGGCAAGCTGAGTGTGATGTGTTTGAGTGTTGGTGTGGGTACTATCTACGCAGTGGGACAGGTTACCGTTCGTATTAGCGCCGATACTGTAATAGGGCCGGCATTGTATATGAAATTTGGTTTTGGGGTGGAAGCTATGGTAGGGCTTCCCGTAATAGGTAACGTGAGTGTATACTTCGCCGTTGGTGTTGAGATGAGTTTGGACAGCACACAAATTACCATCGGTGCATTTGTACTCTTCAAAGGCAGGGCAGAAATTTTAGGCGGTATCGTTACTGTAACCATCCAGATTGAGGCAAGCGGCAAAGTACAGCAACGGCTCGACGGTGGCCCTGGTGGTGGTCAAACAAATATGATCGCAAGGGTAACGTTCAGCCTCGACATCAGTATTTGTTTTATCATCAATATCAGCTTTTCCGAATCATGGGAAGAACAACGGCAGATCGCTTAAACTTCCACATTTTATTTGAATAACACAATATTTATATTATGGCACTTGATCCTTCTAAATTATCGATACTAACTTTTCCGCAACACTGGAAAGACAATAAACTTACACTGCGGGTATTGATCATTCCAAGAAACATTGATCCAGCATTAGCAGGATCCGTTGCACCCGGCACAGATGCATGGAATAATGCTACCATAGCACTGCAGGCTAGGCTTATTGCTGATCCTTCAAAATATCCATCTATGATTGAACCGGATTCTCTATTTCCATTGAATAGTATTGCAATGCCTGCCAATGTTGGGGATATATTTAATGAAATGGAAACACAACTGGGTGGAGTTAATGACAGTACAATGTTGGAAAAACCAGACCCCAAAATCCGGGCAAGAAAATATTTGCCGCCAAGCTATCGAAACAGTTTCAATTTTATTTCTCCACGAACAAAAGATGCAGCCATTGATGATGCATACCATTGCGCAATAAAAGATACTGTAAATCTTGCTGATCCATTTCCGACACCAAGAAAATTAAGCTGGGGGAAAGTGTTTGCATTTTGCTTGCGCCAGCCTGCACTGGCACAGAGGGTGGGCTTTGTGTATGAAGCAACTATAGAAAACATTGATCCTGTTTTATTAAAAAATGGAAGCTGGATATACATCGATCCTATTGACCCATGTAGTTATACAGATGCAAAAGTTGGTTCACCCTCAGTGATAAAAAGATTTGCAGCCAAATTACCAAAGCTAAAAAAAGACGAAGACAGGGCATTGTTTGCTGCGATACAGTTCCCGGTATTGCTTGATCCTGGTATAGTTGTGCCGGATCCTTTGGATGAAGAAGTACCAGTGGCGCCTTACAACATGGATGAATTGCAGATTGAAGCGGCACAATACGATGATGGCTTTTGTAAAATTGTGCACGCAAACCAACCGGTAAGCAGCGATTTACTAAGAGAGGAAGAAGATAAAGAATTGCCCGTGATAACGGAAGCGGGCATACGCATTGCATGGGATGACGAACAACTGCTGATATGGATGAACAGGCAAATGAGTACAGATGTAAATATTGCAGCCGGTGGAAGAAATATTGCACCCATGGGTGTAATGCAGTACCGGGTGGATGCAAGACTCGGTAGTGATGAAGATGTAAATCCCAATCCATGGTTCCCTTTATGTAAAGTAAGAAACAAAGTAAATTTGAATATCGGCCAGTTTACTATTGATGCTGCCAATGAAGAAAAAGAACTAGGAGTGGAAGTTTACCCTGCACAGTTAGATCAAAGAAAAGACCAACCCTTCTGGCTGCCGCAATACTATTGCAACTGGATAGGCAAAAGCCTGGTACTTGCTGATGTGGACGCCATCAATATTTTTCAGAAAGAATCAAATAATATAGCGGAGAAACAGGCAAAGAAGTTTGACAATTATATTGCAGCAGGGTTAGAAGATTTTCAACTACTGTATGGAAACAAATATGAATTTCGGGTACGCCTTGCTGATATAGCGGGAGGAGGGCCCACCATTGATGAAAAAAGAATGTATGCTGCTGCTTCTCCTGAAGCAAAATGTGATTTCCGCAGGCATGTGCAGCCGCAAACTGTGCGGCTGCAGGAACAATTGCCGGAAAGAGACGATGTGTTTTTTATTGGGGATGAATTAAATATGAAACGAC
>JBGSIG010000923.1:0-5088 GCA_041742655.1 Ferruginibacter sp.
GAAAGCCTTGCCAAAATCGCTGGGGCGGACAACGATATCTTTTTCTACCCCCTCTACTATTACATAGCCCATTCCGCTTCTAGAGATATCCAGTCTTCCTTTAACAGTTTGCGTTTGTGAAGATTTTTTTGTTGTTTTTTCTTTACTCATATATTTTTTTGTAGTCCTATGGTTTCCGGCACTGCGGACGAAACTAGGTAGATCATTAAAATTAATTTACTTATATTTTAATGCTTTTATTTTTTACTTAATTACAGCATTTTAATTCTATGCTTTACATTCCCGTAAGTTTTACTCTTTTACCGGCACTTCATTTGTGCCCACAAAATTGCAACAAAGGTAGGCAAACTATTGCTATGGCTAAACCTTAGCGGCATACTGTTAGTGAAATGTTGAAATGTATAGCATAAATTATTTATGTAACTTTATTGAAAAGTTAATAAAGATGGAAAGTTACGATACCGTTACGGGCGCCCTAGCCGCGTTAAAAGCAAAGGGATACACGCTGGATTTCAATATTGCTTTTGACAAGATCATTTGCCGCGAAAATGATGCTTGCTTAAACCCGCATGAGTTTGAAATAACGGAAGTGTACCGTTTTGAAGGAAACACCAATCCGGCTGACTCAGATGTTGTGTATGCGGTAGAATCTAAAGACGGCACCATGAAAGGCGTAATAACCAGCGCCTACGGCATGTATGCAGACAGCATCAGTACAGATATGATAAAAAAGCTGGCAATGAACCGATACCCCCCCATCCCCTAAAGGGGAGTTATTCGACGACTCTAATATTATTCAAACTTTCTGAATTAGGTTTGCCTGAATGAAATTATGTGAAAAAGGTTTACAACCAAATGAATTTACCCGAAGAAATATTAAAAGAACATTCCAAAAAGCAGTGTCAAATAATTGTTCAATGGGTCGGCAACTCGCAGGCAAGATTTGATGAACTGTTTCATTTGTTCATAACGGGCGAAGGCCGGGTAACGCAAAGAGCAGCATGGTCAATCAGTAATTGCGTAGAAGCTAATCCCGTTTTTATCAAAAAGAATTTTACAAAACTCATTGACAATTTACAAAAACCAAACTTGCACGATGCAGTAAAACGCAATACTGTGAGGCTGTTACAGTATGTTGATATTCCTGAAAAATTACAGGGGAGAGTGATGGATATTTGTTTTACTTATGTAGCTTCCGCCACAGAAGCTGTTGCCATCAAGGCTTTTTCTTTAACAGTGTTGGGCAATCTTGCAAAAAAATATCCTGAGATACTACCCGAAATAAAATTATTGATCGAAGAGCAATTACCACATCAAACAGCCGCATTTAAAAGCAGGGCTAAATACTTTCTTAAATAAGAATTACACGAATTTTGAAGCAAGAATTACACGAATTGTTTAATACAGCCTTGTCTTCTTAATTCGTGTAATTCGTCCCTAATAATTCGGGTTATAAAAATCATTTCCTAAACACACTTACCCAGCTATTGACAACAATGGATACAATTAATACCAGGCCGGTAGCTGTGGCGATATTTAAATTGATGAAAGAAAAAGCTACAGTTACCAATCCTAATGCCACCAAAATCATGGCCACTTTATTTCTGCCTGTATATCCATTAAAAGAAAGCGGGTATTCAATACTTCCCAACGGCAAAGACATTGCTGCAAAAGCCATTGCGGCTATCAAAAAGCTTTGCAGAATATTACCGGAGCCATTCATCATTCCGATACAAAATAAAGTGCAAGCCGCTGCCAGGCTGCACACAACTGTTATGGCAGTCCATCTTTCGGTATTGTTTACTGCGTACTTCCCGTCTTTATGAAATAAAAGAAAAAAATTAGCCAGCGGATATATCAGCCATGTAGAAAGCGCAAACACAACATACAGGCCTATCAGCACCGTTCCAATCAAGTTTGTCGTTTCGTTGGATTGCAAAGCTGCAGAAAAAATTCTTATTCCAAAATATACTCCCAGCGGGATGGCCCATCTTGCTTTTTTGCCTTTGTTGTTTATCCAGAAATTATATTGCAGCAGCCACCGGTATGGCGGTATGATAGATTTTAGTGATTCTTTTAATCCCTGCCTGGCACTGGCGTTATTGGGATTTATCCTAAGCGCTTCTTTGAAATGTCTAGCGGCCATTTTATTATTTCCCTTTTCCAAATAATTCCATCCGGCAGTTGAGTGTGTAAATTCATTTTCGGGATCCTGGGCCAAGGCAAACTGTATTGTTTCCACCGCATCATCTGCCCGCTTCAATTTATTGAGCGCAACAGACCTTCCATTTAAACAAGTAATATTTTCGGAATCTACTGCAAGGCCTTCGTTTGCCTTTTGCAGTGCTTTTTCAAAATTTTTTTCTTCGCAAAGCGTCAAAGCAAATAATCCGTAAGCTTCAGCAAAATATGGGTTTAACCGGATTGATTCCTGGATATTATCAATTGCCGCCGCATTCCTGTTTTGTCTGTAGCATGCAAAAGCCAACAGGTAATAATAATAGTGATTGTCGGTGTCCATTGCAATAGCCCTTTGCAAAGTTGCTATGCCTTCATCGAACTGCTTTTTATCAAAAAAACAGCGGGCATACATCGCCAATGCCTCATGATCATCGGGGTTTTGCTGCAGTGCATTTTTAAGTTGGGTGATGGCATCATTTACACGGCCCTGTCGCAATAGTAAGTTGGCTCTTTCGATGTGTGGATTCATTCAGAGAAGTTATGAGTTGTAAGTTTTAAGGATATTGTATTTTGTATAATTTGTACCCAATAACTTTTAACCAGATTCCGCTTATTTTTTTATTTTCAAATACTTCAATATATCATCGTACAAACCAGATTCATTGGCGTACAAAGCATAATTGCGAGCAGAAGAAAACCATTCTGTAGTAGTGGGCCTGTGTTGCTTTACTGCTGCCAGTAAATCTTTGGTATTTAATTTTTGAATGCTGCCCTTATTCATTGATTCCCGTAATTTCTCCTCTACAGCAATATCAATAACAGCGTTTAAATCTGCGCCGGAATAATCCGTAGTTACAGCGGCAAGTTTTTTAACATCCACGTCACCTACGGGTTTTGTTTGCAACAGGTTTTGTAACATATTTACTCTTGCAGTTTCATCTGGTGGTGCAACAAATATTATCCTGTCGAATCTTCCCGGTCGTCTAAAAGCCGCATCTACACTCCATGGAGCGTTGGTAGCAGCCAGTACTAATACCCCTTCGTTGTCAGATGCTACTCCATCCAGCTCTGCTAAAAACTGGTTGATCACATGCCGCATAGCAGATTGTTTTAAATCGCTGCGACTTGCGCCCATTGCATCTACCTCATCAAAAAATAATACGCAGGGCGTATTCCTTCGGGCCATTTCAAAAATTTCATGAAGGTTTTTTTCACTATTGCCTATCCACATATCTAAAATATCGTGCAGGCCGATATTAATAAATTTTGCATCAATTTCGCCGGCAGTTGCTTTTGCAATAAAAGTTTTGCCGCAGCCAGGCGGGCCGTATAGTAAAATGCCGCCGCCACTTTTTTTACCAAATGCTTTAAAGAGTTCAGGGTTTTTAAGTGGCTGAATTATCTTAATCGAAATCTCTTCTTTCACTTTTTCCATGCCGCCCACATCGCTAAAACGAAGGGACGGCTTCTCCATTAAAAAATCTTCATCAGTGTTAAAGTCAAAGTCTTCATCCGTTAAATCATTGCCTGAAGGAATTCGAAAATGAGCATCAATTTCTTCATCTGTAAAACCCGGATTTAGTGCAAGCACCTGTTGGTAATTCGTAAGCGCTTGCTCCATCGACTGTTCTTTTATAAGACATTTAATGTACAATACCTGGTCGTCGATAGCAAGCTTATTTTGCATTTGCTCGTACACTATTACTGCGGTAGAGTATTTTTGCTGGTAATAGTAAGCGGCCGCCAGGCCAGACTGGGCCTTTGTGTTGCCATAACTTCTCTGCAACACATCCTGGTATTGTAATGCAGCATCCTCATATTTTTCCTCGGCCATCAGCATACCGGCCACCTGCAAACGAAGCGGAACATTGTCCGGCGAAACGGCTAAAGCCTCCAGTAAATTTTTTATGATTTCATTTGTCATAGATTACGTTTTGGGGCTATGCTGAATTGTGAATGGTGAATGGTGAATGGTGAAATCTTCAAATGCATTATTCAGTGTTTGCTGCCGCCTTTTATTGTCCACCGCCAACTGAGTTGTAACAGTCACCGATTGAGCGCAGCATTTTGCCCATTGCCCATTCACTATTCATGCACTTAATACAGCATCCTTACCTTAATAGTTTCCTTCACATTCCGCAACAAAGCGAGTGCATTATTACTTAAACTTTTATCTACATCCAATACCACGTAGCCAATGGCATCATTCGTTTTCAGGTACTGACCCAGTATATTTATTTTATGTTTTGAAAGTTGGGTATTTATTTCAGAGAGCACTCCCGGCACATTTCGATGTATGTGTAATATGCGGTGTGTACCTTCCTGTGGTGGCAAACTAAGTGCGGGGATAGTATGCGATCCGAAGCTAATCCCTTTTTCAAGGTAATTAAATAATTTGCTACTTACATCATCCCCAATATTTGCCTGTGCCTCCTGCGTGCTTCCACCAATATGAGGAGTTAACAATACATTGCTCAATCCCTGCAATGGTGTAGTAAATTTATCACCATTTTTTTCAGGCTCCCATGGAAAAACGTCAATGGCAGCACCGCCCAAATGCCCGTCTGACAAAGACTTTGCCAATGCATCAATATCTACCACTTCGCCCCTGGCAAAATTTATTAGTATGCTGCCCGGTTTAAAATTTTTGAGCAGGGGTTTATTGATCAAATTTTTAGTAGTGGGTAATTCCGGCACATGCAATGAAATAACATCAGCCTTACTAACAATATCTTTAAGGCTTTTACCGTCCACCGCATTCCCCAACGGAAGTTTTGTTTCTGTATCGTAGTAGAGAACTTTCATCCCCAGTCCTTCCGCCAATACGCTTAACTGGCTACCAATATTGCCATATCCAATAATGCCCAATGTTTTACCCCTTAATTCAAAACTTCCTGTTGCTTCTTT
>JBGSIG010000924.1:0-7467 GCA_041742655.1 Ferruginibacter sp.
GTTTCTAAAAATATCTTTTTTCACTAAAAAGGCCCGGCTTCTGGCCACCTCAATCATATCACAGTCTTCGGGAAAATGTTGCAATGCATCCAGGTAGGTGTCCAGTTCATAATTTAAACAACATTTTAAACGGCCGCATTGCCCGCTCAACTTTGTTTGGTTGATGCTTAAATTCTGGTATCGTGCTGCATTTGTATTTACACTTTTAAAATCGGTTAGCCAGGTACTGCAACATAATTCCCGTCCGCAACTGCCAATACCGCCCACCTTACCCGCTTCCTGGCGGGCACCAATCTGTTTCATTTCTACTTTAACCTTAAACTCGCTGGCATAAATTTTTATCAATTCTCTAAAATCTACCCTATCATCGGCTATATAAAAAAAAGTGGCTTTTCTGCCATCGGCCTGTATTTCAACCTCGGCTACTTTCATTTCAAGATTTAATTGCCTCGCAATAGCCCGGCTGCGTATCATTACATCTTTCTCTCTCGCTTTTGTTTCTTTACACTTATTAAGGTCGGTTTCGTTTGCCCGGCGTAAAATTTTCTTAATGTCAGCACTATCTTCCTTAATGTTGTTTTTCTTTAGTTGCAATCTCACCAACTCACCGGTTAAATTCACGCTTCCAATATCAAAACCATTAATTCCCTCCAAAGCAACCATATCGCCTTTCTCAAAAAAGTGATTGGATGTATTTTTAAAATAATCCTTACGGCTGCCATTGTTAAAACTTATTTCCACAATTTTACACCCGCTTTCCGGATCGCTAAAGGGTAAATTGGCGAGCCAATCATGTACATTCATTCGGTTACAACCTCCACTGGCACAGCTTCCATGACTTTTACAGCCACCCGGTGCACCGTCTTTACCAGTTCCACAGCTTCCACATCCCATATACTGAGTAATTAAAAATGAATAATATTTAGATTGGAAAATTTAGTGACCGGGATGGAAGAATGCCTAATAAGCTTAATTGGTGTCGCAAAAAATAGCTATCGGTACTTTTACAGTGGTTATATATTGAACAATCTCTGTAACCTTTTAAAGGATCAGCGCACTTTGCACTTATAGACTTTATAACTAAAAAAATCCCCAAAAATTTTGGGAACTGACAAACAATGTAAACTATAGTGGAGAAAGATTTCTTTATGTACAACTATCCAGCTCCAAACCTCCATGCCCCTGGTCATTTTCCTCAATAAACCAAAATTAACGAATTGTTACTAATAATATGATACAACTTAATAGAGAGGGCATGGAACAGCATTTTGGCGTTGGCATTTCGCTCCACATAATAGCTGGCGCTATCCAGTTCAGTAATAATGGCTTCCTGTTGGTGTACGCTGCATAGTTTGTTAAGACGCAATGCAAAATCCTGTTCTTTATTGGCAGTGTCAGTTACATTTATAAGTGAAGGAATACTATCCAGGCGTATAGCTTGTTCCAGTAAATGGGTAAAATATTTTAGAAATTGTTTCTGCTTTTCCCGGCCCTGTTTGCTCATTTCTTCAATCCATTTTACCTGCCCCGAAAGATTCTTTTTTACGAGCAGGTTAAGCCAGTCTCTTAAAATAGACTGCCAATCTTCATCCACATCCTGAAGTAATTGTATCGCTTCCCTATAATTTCCTTCACTTAGCGCAGCTATTTGTTGTGCCTTTTCAATCGCAACGCCACTTTTCAGTTCCAACGCTACTTCAATTTCCGAATTGGTCAATAGTGGAATCTTTACCAATTGCGTTCTTGACAAAATAGTTGGTAAAATAGCGCCTTCACTTTCTGCTACTAAAATAAATAAAGTACTGGGAGGGGGCTCTTCTATCAGTTTTAATAACTTATTACCATTTTTGGTCAGGTATTCAGGCATCCATATTAACTGAATTTTATATTCACTTTCAAAACTTTTTAAATTTATTTTTCTATTAATATCATTGCATTCGTCGGCTGTAATATTTCCCTGTTTGTTTTCAGCCTTAATAAATTGAAGCCAGTCATATACATTGCCATAAGGATGCAGCAAAAAGAATTCCCGCCATTCAGTAATGAAGTCTGTGCTTATGGGTTTCTCGCCAGTTTTTTTTGTAATAACGGGATAACTGTAGTGAATGTCGGGATGCACCAATTTATTGGCTTTTAAACAGGCCGAGCAAACGCCGCAGGAATCGCTATACTCAACAGCAGGTGTAATTTCGGAAACTTCGTCAAAAAATAATGAAGCTGAAGGGCTGGGGCTTTTACCATTTACCTTTTCGCACACTATATATTGTGCAAATGCCATGGCAAGTGACAATGCGCCGCTTCCTTCCTTGCCCAGGAATAATAAAGCATGGCTCAACCGGTTGTGTTGCACCATTTGCACCAACTGTGCCTTTGTTTGTTTTTGGCCAATTATACTTTCGAATTGCACGCTGCAAATATATTTTTAAGTCAGTTATTGAAATGATCCATTCAACAGCGAGCAAAAAAAAAGCGGCCCATTGCTGAGCCGCTCCAATAATTTATGTTTGTTACAATTTACCAGTAATCTCATCGCTCATGGGAGTTACCTTGCTGTCAAATTTTGCAATGATAGTTCCATTTTCATCCAATAAGAATTTATTAAAATTCCAGGTAATTGTAGCGTCCATTACACCATTCTCACTTTTATTGCAAAGCCATTTGTAAATATCGGCTTCATCATCTCCTTTAACCGAAATTTTTGCGGCCATAGGGAAGGAAACGCCATAATTTTTTTTGCAAAATTCCACTATTTCGCCGTTGCTTCCGGGTTCCTGTCCGCCAAAATTATTGGCAGGAAAACCCACTATTACTAATTTACCGGCGTATTTTTTTGATAATTCTTCCAATCCTTCATACTGTGGGGTATAACCACATTTTGAAGCAGTATTCACTATCAGTATCTTTTTGCCTTTAAACTGCGCAAAATCAATTGTGCCGCCAGTCAACGACTCCACTTTAAAGTCGTAAATGGTTTTTGCAGTTGAGGGAAACGGAACATTGGATTCACCGTTCACTGATGAGATGTTTTTTATTGAAGTGTTGGACAACAGCGCAACACTTAAAGCAAGTAATTTGACCATAAAAAATTATTTTAATTTGTAACAAATATAAATGCAGATTGGTTCAATTATTTTATTGTTTTTCATAACACCCTAAGTCTGGTAACCCCACTGCCCTGTTGTTGCCATCCAAGTCTTTTGCAAAACCAGTGCCACTAATTCCCTTATTAATGCCAGGTGCTCCATCTTGAGTAATGCGAAAATCGTATATTTTTTTGTTTACTTCAATGCTGTCAAATAGCGGATCCTCGTTTTTAATACATTTAATAAAACTGCTGTTCGAAGGATCATTAGTGCCTTTATATAAGCAATGGTTAAATATAACACTAAATGGATTGGAGCCTTGACTGATAATACTTATTTCATTTTCCACGGTGCTATTGCCGCCCCAAAAAATGCAGTTGCTAAAAACCGCATTCATGTTTGCGGTAAGTGTAGGGTCGGTTGATGCAAAATTATCTGCAATTAACACAGGGGTTTTGTGTACAATATAGTTGTTTGAATAAGCAGCAACGGTACAATTGATTAAGTTGTAGTTCCCTCCGTAGGTGAGGATGATATTAGTGCCGCAGTTACTTACTAGACTATTATCGGCATTAACGCTGCTATTAACACAAATTAATCCTGCGTCAAAAGCATTGTCAATGACACATTGATGTAAAGTTAATTTTGGATTGGAATTAACTGAAGGTTGTTCTGCTACTACAGCCTGGTAAGCATTTTTTATAAAAGTATAGTTCAATACATTGTTTTTGCTACTCTCTCTGAAATAAATACCCGGCCAGCTTGCAGGATAATCTTTATAATCAGCATCCAGCCTGTCACCGTTAAAATTAACCGGTTCAACATCAGTGCCGTTTACTATCAGGGTGCCATCAACAATAAACGGAGCATTGGCATGGCAATAAATTTTGCATCCTGGGTCAATGGTAAGCGAAGCAGTTGAATCAATGCGCACCCCACCCAATATTACGTATGGTAAATTATTTGCCCATGTAACGTTCCCGGTAATTACCCTGTTGCGAAGAAAATTTGCATTTTGTCCGTAGGCTTCCAGTTTTACAAATTGGGTGTTGCCATTGTATGATATCATAACACTATCAGTAACAATAAAAGGAAGGTTGGCACTAGTAGGATTGATGGTTACAGAAACAAAAATATAAATACTATCATCGGCGGCCACTTCTATATTCGACACTTCGCTGGAGGCAATGCCATTGATATTTATCTTAAATGCAGACGTTGATCCATTCATTAATTTAACGGTGCTTAAAAGAAGTTTTTGACTATTGAGGTTATTGATCTTAAATGATTGGGTGATAGAACCTGTGCTTGTGAACACCGTGTCATATTTAATGCTGTCGACGCTGGTAGAAAGTTTTGCATTTTCGCTGCTGATAAATGAATCTTTTTTGCAGGAAGAGAAAAAAAGACAAAATAATAGAAGTATCAAGGAGTAGCAGAAAGGTAATCTGTAAAACTTTAAAATAACATTCTTCATAATCCAAAATTAAAGATTATTTATTTTGAAGCATGGGCTAATGTTGCGATGCTCAATTTTACACCATCAATTGTGGTAATGACTGCTCCACAAGCTTCTAACGTAGCGCCGGTTGTTATCACATCATCTACCAGCAATAGATTTTTGCCGGTCAGTTTTCCTTTGTCTTTTACAATAAAGCTGCCGGCTACATTTTGCCATCTTTCAATGCGATGCTTTTTTGTTTGGGTATCCGTAGGATGTAGACGAATCACATTATTTTTAATAACCGGCACATGCATAGCAGCAGACATTCCATCGCAAAGAATTGCTGCCTGGTTGTAACCCCGCTTACGTTCTTTGTCGGCATACAAGGGCAAAGGGATGAGTGCATCTATTTTATTAAAGCGATTGCTTGCCAATAAACTGTTACCCATTAATTCGCCCAAATAAATACCAATGGAAGTATTCCCTTTATATTTTAGCTGGTGTATTAAATGTTGTATCAACGATTCTTTGGCGAAATAAAATTCACTGGATGCGGCATCCAACGCCACCCGTCCCCAAAAAATTTTCTCAATTGGGTTATCGGCATGTTTACTAAAGTTTGTGTGTGGTAAATTATTGATGCAATGCAAACAAAGCATTTGTTGCTCTTCCAGTAAATCGCTGCCGCAACCAGCACAAATGTGCGGATAAAAAAGATGGAGTGTGTCCGTAAAAATATTTTTTAATGACAGCATACTTAAAATTATTAAAGTATTACATCAGCACTTTTTTTCGAGAAGTGTAGAGAAACTTCTAAAATAAGTACTGGTACAGCTCTTCCACTTTTGCCAACGGCACCACCTCAATACCGCCATGAGCGGATTTTATTTTGCCTAAAGATTTTGCATTGTACTTACTTACAATTATTTTTTCAAAACCCAATTTTTCTGCTTCTGTAATCCGTTGTTCAATTCGGTTTACGGCCCTTATTTCACCGCTTAACCCTACCTCACCTGCAAAACAATAATGTTGATTTATAGGGATGTCCTCATAACTACTCAACAACGCACAGACTATAGCGAGGTCTATGGAAGGGTCCTCAACTTTTATACCTCCGGCAATATTTACAAATACATCTTTAACACCAAAATGAAAGCCGCCCCGTTTTTCAAGTACAGCCAACAATAATTGCAAACGCCGCAAATCAAATCCGCTAACGGTGCGCTGTGGTGTGCCATATACGCTCTGTGTTACCAGCGCCTGTCCTTCTATCAGCAGGGGCCTTATGCCCTCAATAGTTGCGGCAATGGCTATGCCGCTTAGTTGTTCTTCTTTTTGAGTAATTAAAATTTCCGACGGATTGCTTACTGCTCTCATCCCTTCTCCCGTCATTTCGTAAATACCAAGTTCGGCAGTTGAGCCAAACCGGTTTTTTAAAGTTCGTAAAATACGGTAGGCATAGTGACGGTCGCCTTCAAATTGCAAAACAGTATCAACCATGTGCTCCAATATTTTTGGCCCTGCTATATTACCTTCTTTGGTGATGTGGCCGATTAAAAAAACCGGCGTGTTGGTTTCTTTTGCAAAACGTTGTAGCTCGACAGCGCATTCCCTTATTTGGCTAACACTGCCCGGGCCACTTTCTACAAAAGGTGATTGCAATGTTTGAATGCTGTCAACAATAACCAACTGTGGTTTTAGTTTTTTTATTTCCTGGAAAATGGTTTGGGTATTTGTTTCGGTGAGCAAATAGAAATTGTCACTTTTAATGCCAACACGGTCAGCACGCATTTTTATCTGCTGTTCACTTTCTTCGCCACTTATATATAATGTAACGATGTCTTTTATTTGTAAACCAATTTGCAAAAACAAAGTTGATTTACCAATACCCGGTTCTCCTGCAACCAATACGATACTTCCCATCACAATTCCGCCGCCAAGTACACGGTTTACTTCTGCATCTGTTGTAACAATTCTTTTTTCTTCGGCACTGCTTACATCATTGATGGAAATTGTTTTTAGTTTTCCAACACCATTGTATTCTTTCCATTCATTGTTTTCTTTTTTATCGCTTCCTTTCACAATTACTTCTTCCACAAAAGTATTCCAGTTGTTGCAGGAGGGACATTTACCTACCCACTTAGTACTTTCGTATCCGCAACTTTGACAAAAAAATCCTGATTTGGTTTTACTCATATTGTAAAAGTAAAAGGAATATTTTAGTACGATTTATTTTCTTGATTGCAACGAAAATTTAAAACGGTTTAATTTTTTTCAATTATTACAAAGTAAAAACTGCAGAATTTTTTTTATCAATATCAAGCAAAAAGGAGAAGCGAATAATAGCAATGGCAAAAAGGAATGGCGGGTTGCATAAAAGTAAAAGGGTTAGCATTTCTGCTAACCCTTTATACTTACTAACCCATTAAATTCTATTGCTAAATTACAATTTGAACCCAAATAAAAAAATAAAGTTTTGTGGATGTTAATAAGTTTTTTATAGGATAAGGGATAACTATTCAATTGAATACTTACACGTAAGTATATGATTATCATTATATTAAACCGGATTAGTTTAAAATTTACTAACCCTTAGCCATAGCCGAAAATGAAAAATAAATAATAAAATAAGTTAGTTTATAAAATAAACTACTTTATATTTGTGTCGAAATTTAAAGTAGTGAAAAAGTTATTATTTATTATGATATGTCTGCTTAGTTTTGGAATCTCCAGGGCACAGATTACCATTTCCGGGAACATAACAAATGATAAAAATAAATCGGTACCGGGCGTAAGTATATCTTTATTAGATTCTTATGATGGAGCGACCTCGGATTCCTTAGGGAACTATTCTTTTACGACTGCCGAGAAAGGCGAAAGACAACTTCAGTTTACTATTTCCGGTTTCAATGTTACATATCAAAAAATCACTATAGGTTC
>JBGSIG010000925.1:0-2466 GCA_041742655.1 Ferruginibacter sp.
AACTGCCAGGTTTTTCTTAGGCGGTCTAAAAACAATTTTACATTCTTTGCCACCACAGCCTGGGTTTCTTTATCAGCTTTGGTAAATATTAAAGCAAAGGGTATGGCCCATTTATCCAATTGGTTCAAAAAATCAAGATCAAGCTTTTGAGGGGTGTGGCGGGCATCTATCAAAACAAAAACCATTTCCAGGTTGGGCCTGTTTCGTAAATAATTTTCTATCATTTGTTCCCATCTTCTGCGGCTGCTAATGCTTACCTTGGCAAATCCATACCCGGGCAAATCTACCAGGTACCATTGTACATTTTCACCTTCTTTCTTTTTGTTTATTGCAGAGGCAGAAACAATTTGAAAATGATTTATCAATTGCGTTTTACCAGGTGCGGAAGAGGTTTTAGCCAGTTTATCATTATTGCACAGCATATTGATAAGTGAAGACTTACCTACGTTGCTGCGGCCTATAAATGCATATTCCTTTTTATCCGGTGCAGGGCATTTTTCAAAATCAGGGCTGCTGATGATATACTTTGCTGATTTTATTAACATGGGGCAAAGATATGGAAAGCCCCCTGTCTCCGCCGCGGCGGAGGAACTTAGGACGAAACAGTTTTATATTATTGTTAGATTTTTTAATTTAATGGGGCCCCCGAATAAAACGACAATAATAAAGCAACGACTATACCGGCAACTAGTAAAGAAAGTAGGATCGTTGAATAACTCCCCTAGACTGGATCGGCCAAAATGTTAAACATACCGTACATTTTTTAACAACAAGTTTCGCAAAAAATGAATCCTTTATATTTGCACCACAATGGCCAAATTTGCACACGACACTATTGTTCCATCAAAGAATTCCGTGCTTTCTAAAAAGGAACAGGTGGCAGATATGTTTGATGATATTGCCGGGCGGTATGATTTTTTAAACCGCTTTCTTAGCGGAGGTATAGATGTGTGGTGGCGTAAAAAAGCAGTCCGGCAATTAAAGAATTTGAATCCAAAAAAAATACTGGATGTAGCTACCGGCACAGCAGATGTGGCCATCATGAGTACAAAGCTGCTGGATCCTGAAAAAATTACCGGTATCGATATAAGTGACGGCATGCTGGATATAGGCCGAAAAAAAATAAAAAAACTGGGGCTCGAAAAAACCATAGTACTGTTAAAGGGAGACAGTGAAACAATAAAATTTAATGACGATTCGTTTGATGCAGTAACAGTGGCTTTTGGCGTAAGAAATTTTGAAAATTTAGAACAGGGTCTGAAGGAAATTAAACGGGTATTAAAACCAGGTGGAAAATTGGTGATACTCGAATTTAGTAAACCTAAAGCCGCAGGTGTTAGCCAGCTCTACAATGTGTATATGAAATTAGTGGCCCCAAATGTGGGCAAATTATTTTCAAATAACCGCAACGCATATCAATATTTAGACGAATCGATTAAAAAATTCCCTGAAGGCAAAAATTTTACTTTAATCCTGGATAACCTGGGATACATAAACACTTATTGTAAACCTTTGAGTTTAGGAATATGCAGCATCTATTGCGGAGAAAAATAACCTCCATCCTTATCGTTTTAACAGCGCTCCCGTTCGTGGGGTTCAGCCAGTCTGAGGTAGTACAAAACCAGCCTGATCATGATAGTAAATTATATCATTTTGGTATAAACCTTGGCTTTAACAGATCTTATTCAAGCTTTACCACTCACCCTAATTTTTTATTACAGGACAGTGTGATGGGTATAGAAAGCCTCAACAGCACCGGCCTGAGTCTTGGTTGGATGGTGAACCTTAACCTCAATGAACATTTTGACATTCGTACTTACCCGGTGAATCTTACTTTTAGTGAAACTGCATTTCAATACACACTTCTGTATCCCGACGGGCCGGGTGGAGAAGGTACTTTGACCAAAAAAAATATACAATCAATCAGCGTCAGCTTACCGCTTCAGCTTAAATTCAGCAGCGACAGGCTTGATAATTTCAGGGTATATACTTTTGCCGGTGGAAAGATTTCCTATGATTTTTCTGCAAATGCCGGTAAACAAAATGCTGATGAGAACATTCAACTAAAGGGCTTCGATTATGGTATCCAGGGCGGTATCGGGTTTCACTTTTACTACCCTTATTTTGTATTAACGCCGGAAATTAATTTTAGCTGGGGGCTTGCCAACCTGCACAGCCGAAACCCATCTCTCAAATTTTCAAGCAATATTGATAAGATCAACTCACGTATGATCACTTTCTCATTAATGGTGGAATAATAGAAAACTACTGCTTTGTTAAGAATAAAACTGATGTATTGATTTGTGGTTGGTCAATGGTGAAAGATAAGCAAGTCATTATTGCTAATCCGATAACTCCTGATCACGCTTAAACATAACACTGCTTTACTTTACTGCTTAAACCCTGGGGATTGTATAACATTGAGGTTTCCAATTTGACAACAAACTATACAATTGAAAATATTTC
>JBGSIG010000926.1:0-7692 GCA_041742655.1 Ferruginibacter sp.
TCTGAGAAAAAATATTTTCAAGGGCCACATACAAAATTGATAACGCAATTAATGGCTCAACGATATTGGACGGTGGGTTAATTATTTTGTACATCGACAACCCAAGTGTAATGGTATGTGCCGCGGTAAAGGCGGTCGCCTGCCACAACACCGGTTTTAGTTTGTGGTTAAGTAAAAATATACTCAGTACAAATAATATATGATCAAGCCCCATGGGAAGAATGTGCTCGTAACCAAGCTTAACATATAAAAATGCAGCATCAATTTTACTCATCTTTTCAAGGTCCATAATGCTTGCATGTGCAAACAATGATTGTTGTAGTAACAGGCTAAGGCCAATGAGGCCTGCTGCTTTTAAGTAACTAATGTTGTTGTCTGTTGTCATAACGGTAAATTGTTACTAACACTTACGAAAGAGAAGTTATAACGGTTTGTTTTATTTCACAACGAAAAAAGGCAATAGCGCTGGCTATTACCTTTTAAGTTTTCAAATTGTATGTTATTACCAGGGTGTTGCTAGATATGGAAAGGAGTTTGAAAATGCTTTGTCATTTGCATTTACATTATCCGATGTTAAACCTGGGTTGTCAGCACCTGAGGGACCGCCAAAAATTAACAACAACTCGGTGTCAATCACGTCATCTGCCAATGCCCGTCCGGTTAATACATTTACACCATCAAAAAAAGTAGTCGGTGTAGTATTAGACATTGTTACGTTCAACACGTCGGTAGCTAGAAGCGATGTGAATGCCATAGCATCCTGAGTTAACGCATTGGTAGTGTAACCCGGGTTCAATGCCAGTAACCTCGCCTGAAATTTACCTTGAAATGCGCCACCCATTGCGGATGGGACTGTAATATTATATGCATCTTTATCGGCAGCTGTTGCGTTAAACACTGTGTTTATAGCAGGCCTTGCCATTTGGTCCTGTATATCGTAGTACGCAACAGGAGTTGGCATAGGGGTGTCATCCTTTTTACATGATACTACCATCAATGTTCCTGCAAATGCAATCGCAAGTAATTTTATTGTTGTTCTCATTTTATTTTAATTTAGATTGATTAGATAATTAAATTTTCTTTTTTGTTTCAAGCCACACATTAATGTTGTCGCCTGTTCCCATTCCTAAAAGCGATTTGGGTACTTCTACTACAATACTTAACACGTTGGTACCTGCAAAAGCATCTACTCCAGGGCTTGCAAAGCCGCCAACCTTTCCGTCTAAAATTTCCTTATACCTGTTTAAATCGAAAAAGAAGGGATCATCACGGGGGCCGGCAAACACCTTGATGCCAGTTGCACCAGTGGCGGTTGATTCACCTGCACCGTAAGCTGTAACAACAACTTCCGCAGTAATATTTCCTTCCAGTTTACTTTGGGTACCGGTAACTGCAGGTACGGCCGGGCCGTATACCACCATTTTATTTGATGCCGCATCGTATTTACATTGTATCACCAGGTCTTCCACATTGTCGCCGGTTTTATCAATGTTAAATTCAAGCAGTGTGTTTTCGTCAAATTTCAAAGCGCCCGAATTTGCCGGGCTTGCCAGTCCCTGGCTGTTTGCCACAAAAACTAAATTTGCCGGGTCGGCTCCACGAAAAACATACACATCTGTTATGTCTGCGGGCTGATTGGTTACAGCCGGGGTGTCGATATGGTCGGCGGCAAAAATAATTCCGCCGGTAACCATTACTGCTGCAACTAATGTTGTGAGCAGGAGTTTTTTTCTTTTCATTGTAAGATTTTTTTTTGATTAAATAAGGTTTGATAATTGTCAGCTAAAAGGCTACACATGCAGTTACGATGAAAGATGAATCCTGGATTTAACAAAGAATTATTTTTTGCAGGCGCTGCGGTTTACGTTGTTGTAAAATTATTCCTGC
The DNA here is from genome assembly GCA_041742655.1 of Ferruginibacter sp. Taxonomy (GTDB): domain Bacteria; phylum Bacteroidota; class Bacteroidia; order Chitinophagales; family Chitinophagaceae; genus Ferruginibacter. Next base: position 1,888 of record JBGSIG010000926.1, read on the forward strand.
TTATACATGTTCAACTTTGCCCGCATAGATTTTATCTCTACATTTGAAAGAAAACTTCTCATCTTAAATTTTTAGATTATGGCATACTGGTTAGTTAAATCAGAACCTTCAGTGTATAGTTGGGATCAGTTTGTAAAAGACAAACAAACATTTTGGAGTGGTGTACGCAACTACGCAGCCCGTATTAATTTACGTGCTATGAAAAAGGGAGATGAAGTTTTATTTTATCATAGTAACGAAGGTGTAGAAATTGTGGGCATAGCAAAAGTATCAAAGGAGGCATACCAGGATCCCACAACTGAAGATGACAGATGGGTTGCAGTAGATTTAAAGCCAGTTCGTAAATTAAAAAAAAATGTACCACTTGATTTATTAAAAAAAGATAACCGACTTGCAAATATGGACCTGGTAAGATTAGGAAGATTGAGTGTGCAAACGGTAAAGTCTGAAGAATGGGAAATTGTAATGAGCATGGCAGGGGAGGAGGCGTAAGAGAAAAAGAGTTTATGTAAGTAAATAAGGGTAAAGAATGTCTTACTAATGAAATTTCTTTACTGAAAAGCCTGGTTAAAATAGTTTTCTAAATTTACTTCTTTGGTTTTCATTTAACATATCACTGCGGTTACAATTTTTATGTAATTAGTATCAATTAGCATCTAATAACTCTAAACTTATTGTTATGAATGCTAAATTAATTTACACCGCTTTATTATTTTCATCACTATTACTTTCTTGTAGTCATGCTGTAAAAGACAAGCAGACATTTGATATCCAATTAGCCAATATCGAACGAAAGGAACCACCACCTCAAGATCATAGTAATAAAAAACAAAAAATACCCGTTGGCAGTTTAAGCCAATATCCCACAGATTCAGTTGCCAAACAATTTCCGCTGCAGCCTGCTGCACTTGTAGACTGGGATAAAAAAATAATTAAAAATGCGGTACTTAAATTTGAAGTAAAGGATTTTAAAAACTACAATAATAGCCTTCACAGCACAATAAAACAGTTCGGGGGCTACATCGCACAGGAGCAACAAAATTTAACCGATGAAAAATCTGAATCTGTAATTGTGATTAAAGTTCCGGTGGAGCAATTTGAATCAATGATGAATCAATTAGCGGGGAACGACAATAAAATTTTAGAAAGAAAAATAACTACGGAAGATGTCACCGGCGAAGTAGTAGATACAAAATCAAGGCTGGAGGCAAGAAAAGGAATGCGTTTAAAGTACCTTGAATTTTTAAAGCAATCAAAAAATATGGAAGAAGTATTGCAGGTACAAAACGAAATAAACAGCATACAGGAAGAAATAGAATCTGCGGCCGGCCGTGTTGAATTTCTTTCGCACCAATCAGCCTACAGTACAATTAATCTTACATTTTATCAGCCTATTAATGGGTACAAACCTGTAGATGGGACACCTTCTTTTTTTACACGGGTAAGTACTTCTTTTAAAACAGGCTCAGATTGGGTGATCGATTTAGTTATTGGATTAATATCGATATGGCCTCTGTTGCTAGTCACTCTCGGAATTTATATTGGTTGGAAGAAATTAAAGCCGCAAAAAATTGTTATCCAAAATTCGTAAGTTTGGCTGATGAATAGAAAGCATATCGTTGTATTATCTGGTGCAGGTGTTAGTGCCGAAAGTGGTTTAAAAACTTTTCGTGATGGCGATGGTTTGTGGAATGGGTATGATGTTTATGAAGTGGCGACACCGGGCGGCTTTAAAAAAAATCCACAACTGGTGCTTGATTTTTATAACGACAGAATGAGAGATGTGGCTGCGGCAAAACCCAATGCTGCCCATATTGACCTGGCAGCTTTGGAAAAAGATTTTGACGTAACCATCATCACTCAAAATATTGATGACCTTCATGAAAGGGCCGGCTCTACAAATGTGGTTCATTTACACGGCGAAATATTTAAAATGCGTAGCGTAGCTGATGGACGCAAAATCTACGATACCAGGGATGATATAAATTTAGGGGATATGGCGCCGGATGGCAACCAGCTTCGGCCACATATTGTTTGGTTCGAAGAGGAAGTGCCCATGATGGAGAAAGCCGTGTCCATTCTACAGGATGCTGATTATTTTGTTGTAGTTGGTACTTCATTACAGGTATACCCGGCAGCCTCATTAGTTCAATATGCCCCGCCTTTTTTACCAAAGTTTATTATCGATAAAAAAAATCCTGCGGTAAATAGTGCGCCAAATCTCACTTTTATTGAAATGCCGGCAACGGAAGGGGTGAAGGAGTTGAGAAAATTTTTAGTTCCCTGAAAGCAAATGTTTTTCGATAAAAGCTTTTGAATTTAGCACCGGCACGGCCGAAAAATAAAAGTCATTAATATCTTCTGTAACGATAACATCGCATTGGTTGCTGATAGCCGCATAATATTCTAGGCCGTCTTCAAAATCATTTACCTTTTTATTTTGTAAAGCTTGCAACACTTCATTTTTACCAACATTAGTGATGGACAATTTACTAACAAGCAGTTCAATCTTTTTTTTAGCAAGCATAGTACCGCTTTTTTTTTCGGAAAAATAAAAAGCAATCGCTATGCAAATGGGAGAAGTAACTACAGTGAATTTTTTATTGTCGGCTAAACTTACAATTCGGGCCGTATTGGAAAAGAGAGGATATTCTTTATTGAGTACCGATACTAAAATATTAGCATCTAAAAATATTCTCATTTTTTAGATTTAAAATATTCTGCATTTTGCGCTCTGCTATTTGAGGATTTTGTTTTGTATTCTGCCTGCCCTTCACTTACCATGCTTACCCAATCCGAAATCGGAAAATCTTCCAGAGATTGGTAGTTTTTACTGGTGACCTTTCTTAGTAAAAATTCTGTAAGGCGCGACAAACTGATATTGTTATCCTCCGCATACTGCTTGGCCTTGTTGATAACCGATTCGTCAAAGCTTAAAGTGATTTTTGCGTCCATAAAATAATTTATACGACAAAAATAAAAAAGTTATACGACTAGCTAAAATTTATTTTTATACCTGTTTCTCGGTAAAGCTAATGCCATTCAATTCCAGTTCCTTTAATAGTGGATCGTAAATTTCTTTTATGATTGGAATATGCAAACCTTTAATCTGAAGGGTACCGCTTAATATTAATTTTGCGGCAATGCCCAGCGGCAGTCCAACTGTTTTTGCCATAGCTGTTCGCAAATTGTTGTCGCCCTTAACAATTAAACTGCTTTCGATTTTTTTGGTTTCTCCTGCTAATTCATATTCAATTTCATGCAGCATTACTATCATGTCTTTTTCAAGTGGCTGCATTGCCAGTTTCGTTTCCAGCAGGTATTGTAAAATATCTGCTGAAGTTTTCGCGGTTATAGGTACCAGTATTTCATCAAACAAACCAATAAATTGCAACATCTCTCTATTGAACTCATTTACAAATGGCCCAACGGCTTCTGCCCATTTTGCAAAACTTAATCCACTGGAATTTATTTCGTCTTTTTCGTTGGTAAGCCCTGCCTGCACAATCGCATTCCAACCTTCGCAGAAAGATGGGTATCTCAATGTTGTTCTCAAAAATGTTTTTGCCTTTTCAAGTTTATAAACTGGAATATACCCTAACGAATCCCTGTTTGGGTAAAAAGCCAACGGGCCCAGTCCATCAATATTTATCTGCTGACAATTTTTAAAAAGTTCACCATATTCTTTGTGTTGAATAATATTGTCCGCTTTATATTCAGCCCCCGCTTTACCCGCCATAACTACATTGCGTGGGTTCCAGCTTATTTTATAATGCCAGGGATTATCATCGCTTTCCGGCGCTACCAACCCACCACAATGGCTTTTAAAAGATGTAACGGTGCCGCCTTTTATTTTTATATCATCAATTATTTTCATGGCGCTCATGTGGTCAATTCCAGGGTCAAGACCCGCTTCACACAAAAACAATAATTTTCTTTGGATAATTTCTTCCCGCAGGCTATTTATATTTTTGTCAACGTAAGATGCCGTCAGCAAATGTTTTCTGTACTCAACGCAATCCCTTGCCACCAAATAATGCAGGGCAGGGGGCATCATCGAAATAACCACATGAGCCCTTTGAATTATTTTTTCCCTCTGTTCATCGTTGGTAATATCAATCTCGACAGCTTCTGCATATTTTGAATTATTTATCTTTAAGAGAATTTGTGATTTGTCAGCATCGGCAATAATAAATTTCCACTTATTTTCTTCAGACTCTTTTAGTAAATAATCTATTAATACCGTGGCAGATTTACCTGCACCAAAAAGGAGGATCGTTTTCAAAATTTTTATTTTTTGCAAGGTAATTGATTTGGAGTAAGGGTGGTATTAGCCTCTGCTACTGAGCGACTTTCAGCCTAAACTATTACTTATTATTATTTATTTTATGTGAATAGATCCAACGAAATAAATTGTCCAGAAACACCAATAAAAAACTCATAAAGATCTTGTCCACAACCCTTAAAAAAATGTGTAAAACAATTGCCAAAAAGCCCGATTTCAATACGGTAAAATGCCCTAAAATCGGTACATTCGCACACTATTAAAAATTATGGAAAATAACGACAATTTAGATTCGGAAGAACTGCCAACAAACGACGGGGGAGCAGCCAGTAACAGGGGTAGAATTATACCCGTGAACATTGAGGAACAAATGAAAACCAGCTACATCGATTACTCAATGAGTGTAATTGTAGGCCGGGCCTTGCCAGATGTTCGGGATGGTTTAAAACCTGTTCATCGCCGAGTTTTATTTGGCATGAGCGAGTTGGGCAATTACAGCAACAGGCCGTATAAAAAGAGTGCCCGTGTTGTGGGAGAAGTAATGGGTAAATATCACCCGCATGGAGACGCCTCTATTTACGATACTATGGTGCGTATGGCGCAGGACTGGAGCTTACGATATACACTAATTGATGGGCAGGGTAATTTCGGCAGCCAGGATGGAGATCCGCCGGCAGCTATGCGTTATACCGAGGTGCGTTTTGAAAAGTTCGCCGAGGCTATGCTGGAAGACATTGAAAAAGAAACAGTAGACCACCAGTTGAACTTTGATGATTCTTTAAAAGAACCAACGGTGCTGCCTACACGCATTCCGCATTTATTGGTAAATGGTGCCAGTGGTATTGCCGTAGGTATGGCCACCAACATGATGCCTCATAATTTAACCGAGGTTGTTGATGGATGTATTGCCTACATCGACAACAGGGAAATTACCATTGATGAACTGATACATTTTGTAAAAGGGCCCGATTTTCCGACAGGTGGAATTATTTATGGTTTTGAAGGTGTGCGACAGGCTTTACACACAGGCCGCGGCCGGGTAGTGTTGCGTGGAAGAACAAATATTGAAGTTGACAATAAGGGCAGGGAAAAAATAATTATTACCCAGGTTCCTTACCAGGTTAACAGGGATATACTTACGCAGAAAATAGGCGACCTCATTAATGATAAAGCGATTGAAGGGGTGGCTGATGTTAACAACGAAAGTAATAATAAAGAAGGCACCCGTATTGTTGTTGAACTTAAAAAAGATGTAGTTGCACAGGTAATCATTAACCAGTTGTTTAAATTAACTGAGCTGCAAACTTCTTATGGTATTAACAACGTGGCATTGGTAAAAGGAAGGCCAAGGGTATTGAATTTAAAAGACCTGATTTCCGAATTTATTGAGTTCCGTCATGAGGTAGTTGTTCGCAGAACACAATACGAATTACGCAAGGCAAAGGAAAGAGCGCATATACTGGAAGGTTACATCATTGCATTAGATAATTTGGATGCCGTGATAAAATTAATCCGGGAAT
>JBGSIG010000927.1:0-3383 GCA_041742655.1 Ferruginibacter sp.
AATTTTCTCTTTACATAAGAAGAAAATACCCGGTATTGGCGAACACCAAAATCCCCCTTCGGGGGCTACGGTGCCAACACCCATGTATCTTTACTTCCACCGCCCTGCGACGAATTTACAACCAATGACCCTTCTCTTAATGCAACCCTCGTTAAGCCACCAGGCACAATCTCAATACCACCGGGGCCGCATAAGGCATAAGGGCGTAAATCAATTCGTCTCGGTTGCAGCTTGCCATCCATATAACAGGGAGCCGATGATAAACTTATAATCGGCTGTGCTATAAATTGCCGGGGGTCCAACAACACTTCAGCCTTGTACTCATCTATTTCTTTTTCTGTTGCCGCACTTCCCATCAACATACCATAGCCACCGCTTTCATTGGTTTTCTTTATCACCATTTTGTTGATGTTTTTAAAAACATGTTCACGTTCCTCATCCTTACCTAACTGGTAGGTAGGCACATTCTTCAATATCGGCTCTTCGTTAAGGTAATACCGTATCATGGCCGGCACAAAAGTGTAAATTGCCTTATCATCGGCCACGCCATTGCCCACCGCATTTACTATGGCAACATTACCTTTTCTGTATGCGCTCATTATGCCAGCTACGCCCAAACGGCTGCGGGCATCAAATACCAACGGATCTAAAAAATCATCATCCACCCTCCTATAAATAACATCTACCTGTTGAAGTCCGGATGTTGTTCTCATAAACACTTTATGATTGTCAACGACAAGGTCACTACCTTCCACCAGCTCAACACCCATTAACCTTGCAAGTGTAGTATGCTCAAAATAGGCTGAGTTGTACCTGCCCGGCGTAAGTAAAACTATGGTAGGGTTTTTATTTTGTCGCGGCGAAAGCGACACCAGGTTTCTATGCAATATGGTTGGGTATTCGGTTACGCTGCGTACATTGTTTTGCGGCAACAGGTCGGGGAAAATACGTTTGGTAATTTCCCTATTCTCCAGCATATAACTAACACCGCTGGGTGTACGCAGGTTATCTTCCAAAATGTAAAATGATCCGTCGTTATTTCTAATAAGGTCAATACCCGAAATATGAATATAGATATCGTACGGCACCGGAAAATTGTGCATTTCACGCAGGTAATGCGGACAGCTATAAATCATTTCGGCGGGCATTACGCCATCCTTAATAATAAACTGGTTGCTGTAAACATCTTTTAAAAAAAGGTTGAGCGCTTTAAGCCGCTGTTTAATACCCTTTTCAATAAAATCCCATTCTGCGGCCGTAATGATACGTGGAATAATATCGAAAGGAAAAATCTTTTCTATACCCTCACCGCTGCTGTAAACGGTAAAAGTAATGCCCTGGCTCATAAAAAGCCTTTTGGCGAGTTCTTCTTTTTTATTGAGTTCGTCTACAGAAAGTTGCTGCATAAATTCAACAGCCTTTTTGTATTGATCCCTTACCGAAGTATCGCCATACATTTCATCCCATGTATTTGCATCTACTAAGTAGGATTGTAGCAGGTCGCTTGTTTGCATAATAAATCGTTTAAAGATTAGCTGGCATGCTCATCATCAAAACCGATCATGCCCAAATATAATGAATACAAATTGTTTTTAGCTGCACCCTCAAAAATATTCCCATTAACTTTATCGCACTTAATTTTAATAGATGACAAAAATAGCCATGATACCCGCCCGGTATGCAGCCACCCGTTTTCCCGGCAAATTGATGCAGTTGTTGGGTAATAAAACCGTTATCCGCCATACGTACGACAACACAGTGGCCACCCGCTTGTTTGACGAGGTAATAGTGGTAACTGACAGCGAAACTATTTTTGATGAAATTGTCACTCATGGCGGAAAAGCCATCATGAGCCTAAAAGAACACGAAAGTGGCAGCGACCGCATTGCAGAAGCAGTAGCAAATATTAACGTTGATATTGTAGTGAATGTGCAGGGAGATGAACCCTTTGTGCAGAAAGAACCATTACAAAAATTATTGCAGGCTTTTGAAGGAGATGCCGGAGAGACAGTACAGGTGGCTTCACTGATACAGGTGTTAAAAGAAGAGAAATTTATTAAAGACCCTAACTATGTAAAGGTTGCGGTAGACAAAAATATGAATGCACTGCTTTTTAGCCGAAGTGTAATTCCTTACCAAAGAGATCAAAAAATAACGCCGGTATATTTTGAGCATATTGGTGTATATGCTTTTCGCAAACAAGCGCTTATGAATTTTACCAGTTGGCCAATGACGCCATTAGAAGCGGTAGAAAAAATTGAATGCCTACGCTACCTTGAAAATGGCATTGCAATAAAAATGGTGCTGACGCAATACATGGGCGTTGAGATTGATACGCCGGAAGATTTGGTGAGGGCTGCGAAATTATTGTAATGAAAAAGCAGTTATTGATGATTACAGCAGCCCTGTCAATGTATTGTATAACCCGTCAATATTTTTTCTTCAATCCCCGGCCCGTCACTACATTACATTATTACATTTTTTAAAATAAACCCACCTGTTATACCAAAGTGAATTATAGTATAGCCCAAAATGAAACAAAAAAATCCCCCGGGGTATCGGGGGATTTTTTTTTGATACTTAAAAAACCATTTATTTTTTCAAGGCATCATTAATCACAGCCCTGTCTAGGTATTGTATAACGCGGTCAATTTTATCATTGGCATCAAAATGCATATCTGTATGTATCCATTGCCTCATGGGCTTGCCATTTTTATATTTGGTATTTACCATATACCAGCCCAATAGCCATACACCGGGTTGTTGAACCTGTTGTTGTGGAGTATTAACTTTTACCGGTAACCAAATATCATTAATAAAAGAGATAGAATCAATAACTTCTGTTCTTCGTTTTTTCCAATAACCAGCTATAGCTGCTTTGCCGGAAAGGCTATCTCCGCTATTCCAAATATAAACTGCATTGTCTGCATAAGATGTCATCCAGCTATCTATATCACCGCTTGATAAAGCAGCCAAACCTTTTTTGCCAATTTCTACATATTTGGCATCCGTAATCTCTGCAGCTGCAACATCTTTAGTTTCAGCAACAGCAGCTGCGGGTTCTGATTTCTCTTCAGTCTTAGGCTCAGAATTACAGGCAATAAAAAGAAGGGGTAAACAAAAAGTCCACATCATTAATTTTTTCATGTTAAAATGATTAAAGGTTAAAAAATAAATTAATTAGGGGGCAGACTAAAAGAATGGCGGTGAGATAGGTGGGGATAGGGTAAATATAATATTAAAAACAAAATTTACAAACAATCAGTATAAAATATTATTTTTTCTTCAGTGCAAGGCCCGGCAGTTCGCTACAGTACATTATTCCATTTTTTAAAATAAACCCACCGGTTACATAATCGCCGCTAAGATCAAAACAGCCATCC
>JBGSIG010000928.1:0-3207 GCA_041742655.1 Ferruginibacter sp.
GTAAATTAATAGTGGCCTGTCCTATTTCCTGCAGTGGTTGCCTGATGTAGGTGAGCGGCGCATAAAAAAGATCCAGGGCTTCGGTTTCATCGAAGCCAATAAGCGATAACATTTCAGGTACTCTCACCTGAAGTGTATTAATATATTTTACAGCGTTGGTGGCAATACTGTTTGAGGCAAATAAAATAGCATCCACCGGGGCACTCCCGGCTATGAGATCATTCACTCCAATTTCAATTTCGTTTTTATTATTGTACATCTCCACTTCTTTTAACCAATCTGCCCTAAACTTAATTTTATGATCTTTTAATGCCTTCATATAACCGGCCTTACGATCTAACAAGTGAGCAAGTCCTGTGTTGTAGGTAATCATACCAATTCTTTTTCTGCCTGTGCCAATAAGATGCCGCACGGCGTTGTAAGTAGCTTCAAAATTATCCAACACAACATAGTCTGTATTAATTGTGGGGAAATAACGGTCAATTAATACAAACGGAATTTTTGTCTTTTGCAAATAAAGAATGTGTTTTTCAGAGTTTTGGGGCGGGGCAATAATCAATCCATCTACCTGCCTGTTTACAAATGTTCTGATCAGTTTGGCAAATTTCACTTCATTTTCATCGGAACTTCCGAAAATGACAGTATAGTTTTTTTTGTCAGCCTCATCTTCTACAATTCTGGCCATAGCGGAAAAGAATGGGTTCGAAATATCACCTATAATTAATCCAATGGTATGAGTTTTATTTGTTTTCAGGCTCCTGGCTATCTGGTTTGTATGATAATTTAACTTACTTGCAATACCTCTTATTTTTTTGGCCGTTTCTTTATTTATCCTGTTCTCATGCTGATTGTTTAAAACGTATGAAACAAGCGTGGTAGACACTCCCGCTTTTTTTGCAATGTCTTTTAAGGAAACTTTTTCGGCCATCTTTTTATCTTTAGTGAATCGTTTAAATAAAAATACGTAGAAACCGGGTAATCTTTATAAACTATTAATAAGTAATTATTTAACGCTGGAAACAGCGACCCGTGTTAAGAAATTGGCATTATTTTTGAATTTGTTGAAACGTTTCAACAAAATGTTGTATTTTTGCTTTCAAATGTGCGGGGATCAATAAAAACCGAAGTATGGCTGCATTTAAAAATATAGGATTAATTATAGGTGACCATTCACAAAAACTTTTCGGTTGACCCTGATTAGTCGTAAAAAAAGGTTACACCGTTAGAAAAGTGCTGATTGAAGGAAATGCTGCTGAACAGAAAGCGCAGATCAATTTCCCCGGAGCAGAAATAGTTAAAGACAAATATTCAATTGTGCAGTATGCAAACATTAACCTGGTTATATTATCCGTTGCTGCAAATACATATCCTAATTTGACTGTAGAAGTATTGAGATCAGGCAAGCGGGCAAGGATTACTTCTCAAGTATAGTTATTACCATGAATTTTCAGTAAATAACTGACACCATTTTTTACGACGCCATATTAAAAAATTGTTTGCCGTTAAATATTATCGTTTAACGGCCATAAATTTAAATATACCCGATGCATGAATACACAAGGTTCATGCTCAAAAAAAATGATTAATAAAAAATAAATAAGATGACTAAAGGAAAAATATTCAGTTCAATAAAACCGAGCCTGTTGACACTTACCATTGGCGGCATTACAGTAGGTATGACGGAATTTATGATGATGGGAGTACTCCCCGACGTCGCCAAGTCCTTATCAATTTCAATACCGGCCGCGGGGCACTTGATATCAATCTATGCATTGGGCGTAGTTGTCGGCGCTCCACTAATGACATTGATGGCAGGAAATTTAAAACCCAAAAAAATACTCATGATTTTAATGGGAATGTTTGCAGTATTTAATATTCTGTTTGCTCTTGCACCAAATTACCAATTACTGTTGGTAACACGATTTTTTGCCGGGCTTCCGCATGGCGCATTTTTTGGAATGGGCGCAGTAGTAGCAAGTAAGCTTGCTGAACCGGGCAGAGAAGCAAGAGCTGTTTCTTTAATGTTTGCCGGTTTAACTTTGGCCAATATAATTGGCGTTCCGTTAGGAACTTTTATAGGCCACAACCTGAGTTGGCGATTTTCATTTGTAATTATTGCCCTGGTGGCAGTGCTGGCAGCAGGAAGCATAAAAAAATGGATGCCTGATTTACCTGCTCCCGAAAGAAAAGGTAAATCAAATGAGCTAAAGGTTTTTAAGCAAATTGATTTCTGGTTAATTATAGCAATTTCTGCAATTGGTACCGGCGGCCTTTTCACGTGGATAAGTTATATCGCTCCACTGATGACGGAAGTAGCAGGCATCAAACCTGAAAATATTACACTTATTATGATTATTGCGGGTATCGGAATGGTCGTTGGAAATTTAATGGGTGGCCGCCTGGCAGATAAATTTTCGCCACTTAAAACAACCGGTACGCTTCTGTTAATGATGGTGGTATCGTTGTTCCTGGTAGCACTGTTGTCTCAATTTAAAATTGCAGCTATTGCGATGACTTTCGTAACAGGTGCTATTGCTTTTGCAGTAATTGCACCGATGCAAATGCTGATGATTAAAGCAGCAAGAGGTTCTGAAATGCTTGCTTCATCTTCTTTACAGGCTAGTGCAAATATGGGCAATGCGTTAGGAGCGTTCCTGGGCGGTTTACCCATTGCCGCCGGCTATGCCTATACTTCCCCCGAATACGTTGGTGCTGGCCTTGCCCTGGCAGGCGTAGCAATTTGTATTGTACTTGCATGGAAAAACAAAACGATAACAAAGCCATCTCTGTCCAACATAATTCCGCCCTTTTCCGGCCACTATCGTTATCTTTCTTTTAGTAAACAACTAAAAAAGACTGAACATGAAAAGATTGTCAACTAATATCACATTCGTATAACCATAACCCTTTGCCTTTTTTTTAAGAAGCTCAGGAATGCATTGCCGCTGTTTATTAAAAATTAAAGATTGAGTAAATCGCCGTTGATGTGTTAAGACGCCGGGGTATAAAAGATACAAAAACGTCTCAACACCTTAACCGCGGAAAACAAAACCAATCTTGCAGAAATGTGTAAAAGAATTAGATTTACAAACTCCACAAAAGCGTAGGTAGGCTATTTTTTTGGCTACATTATTGTTAATTCAAGCTTTTATTCTGAAGAAAAACTATGTTAGATATTAAACCAGGAAAAAGAAATCTACCTAACCC
>JBGSIG010000929.1:0-7427 GCA_041742655.1 Ferruginibacter sp.
CTACTTTAATAGGTTTATATCGGCGCTCTGCATCGCCTTGAGCATGTGAGTTATGTGTGATAAATAAAAACAGGGCAAAAAAATACGGCGTTCTAATAATAAATGGGTTTGATTTTTAAAGCAAACGACAATAACGTTGCAATATTGAGGATGTGCATTAAAAAGTGCTTCTTTAAGTAGCAGATTTTTTTACATATTTAGTAAGAATTACAATTTGTGCGTCATTGACTTTTCCTTCAATTTGTTCGGGGTTATCTTCTACCAGGCGAATTTTACGTACAACCGTACCAACTTTCGCACTAAAGGTTGCTCCTTTTACATCAAGCGTTTTTACCAGTACCACTGTATCGCCGTTACTGAGTACCGCACCAAAACAATCTAAATGTTTAACAATGTCGTCCGGGTCTTTGTCATCGCCGGAAGCTTTCGCCCACTCAAGTGTTTCTTCATCCAGGTAAGCAATATCTAATAAATCGGGCACCCAATCTATATGCTTTAATTTGTGCAGCATGCGCCATGATACCACTTTTACGGCAGGTTCTTCGCTCCAGATAGATTCATTAAGGCAACGCCAGTGATTGGCATCAGCTGTTTCAATATTATCTATTTGTTGTTTGCAGGTTGCACAAATCCAAATACAATGTGCTGCTTTATTGCCTGGGCTCTGGGGCACAGCGTAAGCCGAGCCTGCATCGTCTGAACCACACAATTCACAATGCGAACCACTTCTTTTTTGTACTTCTTTTTCTACACTCATGGTATATTATTTTATTGAGGTGGGCGAAGTTAATACAATATATGAACGCTGCTGTGCAACCGCTATTAAAATGGCTGCGTTAGTTTCGAAGCCTTCACATCTCTTGTATTTTTTTGAACCGCCACTGCTGCAAAAAGGCTCAGTACAAAAGCCATGGCATAAAAGCCTTTCTCGCTTTTTTCTAAATCGGCATTCCATAAACCAATGGTAAGTAATACTATCGACAACAATGTGGTAAACCATGCAATGCCATAATACAAATTGGTTACCGGTATGCCTTCAAGCTGGTCACGTACCGCTTTTTGAACAGAGATGGCTGAAAAAAGCCCCAATACTAATACTGTGAAATAATAGCCCTTTTCATTCAGTTGCATATCGGCATTCCATAGCCCAATATTAAAAGCAATTGCGCCAATAAATAGCGTTACCCATGATGCTGCAATAAAAGCCGCAGAAGGTTGAAGAATTTGTTTTTGTTCCATAATTATTTTTTTATACAACAAATTTATCCCCATCCAACCGCTTAATTTTTGACATTTATCAAAAAGCCAAAAAGTAAATGTTAAACCTTACTGCGTATCCTGCTCAGCGTTTCCTGGCTTATGCCAAGGTAAGAAGCAATGTAACCCAATGGTATCCTTTCTAAAATGTGGGGTGTTTGCTGCAGTAAATTTTTATAGCGTTCGCTTGCAGTTTTAAACTGGGCATTCACAAATCTTTCTTCCAGCCTGATATAATATTTTTCATACGCAATCCTCATCAATCTTTCTATTTCATGATACTGATTAAAAAGTTCTGTAAGCATTTCTTTCGAAATACACCACAAAATGCTTCCTTCCAGTAACTGAATGTTTTCTACCGCTGCTTCTTGTGTTATGAAGCTGTGAAAGGAGGTTACAAAATCATTTTCAAAACCAAACCAGTGCGTAATTTCTTTACCGTCTAAAACATAAAACCCCCGCAATGTCCCTTTTTCTAAAAAATATAAATGCCTGCATACTTTTCCCTGTGTAAGCAAGTATTCGTTCTTTGATAATGTTACCTGCTCAAAACATTCCTGCAGTGCGGTTTGCGCCGCTACACTTAAAGGTGAATAATTAACCAGGTGACTTAAAAGTTGTTTCAATATTTAAAATAATTGCTGCCCTGTTAAAAATAATTAAGCAAAATTTATCGGCAAACGGAATTTAAAGTGCCGTTCCTTTTACCAGCAAAACAGATTTTATGGATTGCTCTTTTAAATGTAAAAACTGCTGGCGTTCCTTGTCCTGCATAAAATTGCCGAAGTCTTTCTCCGCATCAAACACAACCAGATGAATTTCATACGGCTTTTCAATGCTGCTTTCAATAAAAGAATGGTTACCAGGTCTAACACGCAACAACAGCTTTCCATTGTATTTTGGAATTATTGGAATAGCCAGGTTTTCAAACTGGTGAAAAACATCCTCCTGCCCTTCTTTTATGTAAATCAATTGGGTAATGTAAAGCATTGTTTTATTTTAAAACAGGTAAAATAATCTTTGAAGCATGTTGACTGTTGCGGTAAATTTTAATATCGCTCTTAATAAAGTCTTTGTCACTGCAATGATAAATATCTATAAACTGCTGCGGGTTCCTGTCAACCAATGGAAACCAACTGCTTTGAACCTGCACCATTAACCGGTGTCCTTTTTTAAAACTATGTGCTATAGAGGGCAATTCAAATTTCACTTCTGCTAATTTACCGGGAATAAACGCAGTTGGCTTTTCGTAACTATTCCTGTACCTGCCGCGAAATATTTCTGCCCGTACAAGCATTTGATAACCGCCCATTGGATAATCCTTTGATGCATCTGCTTCAGCATAAATATCTACGTTGTTAAAACTTAAACCATCGGGAAACACATCAATTATTTTTACAACAAAATCGGCATCGGTTGTTGAAATACTTGTAACCAGGTTGGCGATTATATTACCGGTAACAGTTAAATCATCCGTTAAAATTCCTGTTTCAAAAACCAGCACATCCGGCCTGCGTGAAGCAAAACGCTGATCATCGTTCATATAAGTTCTTGTTCGGTTAAAATGTACATCCTCAGTGTAAGGTACCGGCTTTGAAGGGTCGCTTGTGTAACCGTCAAAACCATTTGCTACCGTTGGTTTCAGCCAATCAAGCTTTCCATCTGCCTGCAGGTACATTGCTTTATCTTCTTTGTTTGCAGGCGGCCATTGGTCAAAAGTTTTCCATTCATTTGCGCCGGTAATAAAAATAGTTGCTTCTGCAATTTTTGTTATGTCTCCTTTACCTTTCAGAAAATAGTTAAAGAAAGGAATTTCTATATTCTGCTGGTACCACTGTGCCGTGTTGCTGCCAAATTGTATATTACCCATATGCGCACCATCATTACTGGCCCATTGGCCATGATACCACGGGCCTTCTACAATTTTATTAAAGGCCTTACCCGGGTTGTTTTGTTCGGCTGCCTTGTAAGCATTCCAGGCTCCCCAGCAATCTTCCGCATCAAATAAACCGCCCACCCAAAGCATGGCAGGCTGTAAGTTTTTAGTGGCGTTGCGTGCATCCCTCGCCTTCCACCAGGCATCATAATTTGGATGCACCATCAGTTCTTTCCAAAAAGCAATGCTGTCGCCCAAATATTTTGTAAGGCCTTGCAGGCTGCCAGCTTCCAGGTAAAATTTGTAATTGTCGTGAGTAGGATAATCAAAATCCGACGGCGCAATTGTCGTGGGTTTCGGCCGTGGCTTTCCAAAGGATGAATAAAACGCAAAAGCATCCATTTGAAAAAAAGCGCCGTTGTGGTGAAAGTCGTCGCCGATAAACCAATTGGTAACTGGTGCCTGCGGACTCACAGCTTTTAATGCAGGATGATTGCTTGCTGCGGCCATGGTAGAATAAAATCCCGGGTACGAAATTCCATCTATACCTACATTGCCATTATTACCAGCAATGTTTTTCAGCAACCAGTCAATGGCGTCATACGTATCACTTGCTTCATCAATTTCGGTTGCCTTTTTATTAGGATTAAAGGGCCTTACATTCATGTATTCACCTTCACTCATCCAGCGCCCACGTACATCCTGTATCACCATGATGTATCCTTCTTTCAAATAATTTTTCTCAAACGAATACCAGAAAGGCCTGAAAATATTTTCGCCATAAGGGGCGCACGAATAGGGCGTACGTGTCATTAGTATCGGATGTTTTTCTACTGTGCTTTTTGGGATATAAATTGAAGTGAACAATTTTACACCGTCCCGCATCGGGATAGCAACTTCTTTCTTGGTATAGTTATTCACTATCCACGTAGAGTCTTCATTTTGAGCTATTGCATGGTACGAAATTGATATAAGCAGCAATAAAAATATTTTTTTCATGATTGATGTTTTAATCATGCTAAATATAAGCTCAATTTTAAAGTGGGGAAGGATTTTCTTTTGGTGCTTTCCAAATCCGACGGCTATCGGATGGTGCACCTGCAAGTGGTTGGGGGGAATCCAAACTCGGCTCAAAAAGCCACTGTCTCGCAGCAACGTTTCTGCACGATTGCAAACGTTGCTGCATATTAACTACTTCTGCATCTGCATTGCCATTTATCCGGGCAATGAAGCAAGAATAGTAACATTGAAACCCAGGTTATTTACCGCAGCACTATTGTTATTACCTGAAACTGATACTAATACCTCAATTCGCAATTCCACCTGGCCCGATTCGTCATCCCAATCTGCATCGGCATTTACAATTTGCCAATTACAAGAATTAGGAATTGCTGTGCTTACATAAAAATTTGTACTCGTCAATGAAGCTGTTGACACAGAACGAAAAAACTGTTGCCTTGTTAGCACAGGGCCCAACAGCACGGTAAAAGTTTGTTGCTGTTGAGTGGCGGGCCCCTGGGAATAGGCACTAGTGGTAGCCGGCAATTGTCCATTTACGATATAGAGCCGGTTGGCTCCGTCGGGACCAGCCACTACTGCTTCGAGTTGCTGAAGATTTTGAATCTGATCTGTGGGAATTCTGATAGCCATAAAATTTATTTTATTTTGTAATGAAGAGATAAATCAAAACTTTTGTCTTCAAGTTTACAAAAAAAAATTTTTAAATGAAATACCTAAAAGTGGTATAGCATCCGGCTAAGGTTTAATTTTACCACCCCTCATAATTGCATCCTTGCCAATCATTAATAAAAAAGGCCCAAGACCAATCTTTCCTGGTTAAAAATTAAGGTGATGCATCGCATTAATAATTCTACTGTGCATCGCATTCCAATATCCAGCCTTTGCCAAATTTGTCTGTAAACGTTCCAATAAAACCAAAAAACATTTTGTGTACCGGTTGATTTATTTTACCACCTGCCGACAATTTATTCCACAGGGTGTTTAGCTCGGATTCACTTTTACATACAAGGCAAAGATGAACGGCATTGCCTTCATTCAAAGTTTCCGGCCGCATATCTGTAGCCATTATTTCCAGCTCTTCGGTTTTTAAAGCGGAGTGTAATAACTGATCTTGCATTTCTGGCGGTACCTGGCTGGCTGCTGGTGACTCTCCTACCACGGTCATTGTAAGTTCGCCACCAAGGCAATCTTTGTAAAAATTCATTGCTTCGCGGCAGTTGCCATTAAACGTTAAATAAGGATTCAATCTTGCCATTTTATAAAAATTTAATTGTGATGAATATTTTCAAACAAAGGTATTTTAGATTTTCTCTGGCATGCAGGGCTGAAAAGACATTTTAAGGGGGTGTTTGCGACTTTTTAAAAGAAAGCAATTGCAGCAAAAGATGCAGGTGTTGAACAGCATACAGTTTATTACTCTTGCTGTAAATAAAAAATTACTACCTAATATTGCATTCATAAAATTTTTACATTTCGCAACTATTCATTTATGAGAAACCAATTAACGATTGTCAACTTCTGCCTGGTAACCCTCTGCACACTGCTTATGCTTTCCTGCTCACCTAAAACTGAGGAGCAAAATACCCTTTCTGACAAAGAAAAACAAGAAGGATGGCAATTGCTTTTCGATGGACAAACCACCAACGGGTGGCATGTGTTCAACAAAGGAAACATTGCTTCGGCCTGGCTGGTAGATAGTGGCAACCTGGTGTGCAATCCACATGCAAAAAATGTAAAACACGGCGACCTGGTAACAGATAATACCTATGAAAATTTTGATTTGATGTTTGAATGGAAAATTTCAACTGCGGGCAATAGCGGCTTATTTGTAAATGTACAGGAGCGCCCGGAATTAGGCACAACTTTTTCTACCGGCCCGGAATATCAATTACTGGACGACGGAAATATGGAGCCGGAATATCTAAAAAATCTTTCGCATAAAGCGGCAACAATTTTTGGTGTAATTCCAAATACCAGCAACAGCACACCAAAATCCGGAGACTGGAACCAATCACGGATCACTCAGCAAAATGGCAAACTTACCTTCTGGCTAAATGGCGTGCAGACAGTGCAGGTAGATCTTCAGAGCGATGAATGGAAAAAATTAGTAGCCTCTAGTGGAATGAGCCAGTTTCCAGAATTTGGCGTTGCCACAAAAGGGCATCTTGCCTTGCAGGACTGGACAAATGGGGTCTCGTTCAGAAATATAAAAATTAAGGAACTATAATATTTTAAAGAGGTTCGGATCATCGTGAGTGGTGAGTCGTGAATGGTGAGTAACTCATGTTTAACGTAACACTGTTTACAAAATAAAACCAGGCAATTTTTTATTGTATGAAAAGAATTTATTCAGTTGCTTGCGCAGCCATGTTTTTGTTAGCATCCTGCACGCAACATCAAAACCATCAACAGCCAGTTGAATCAAAAACATCCGCAGGAGTAGAAACGATGGACTCCCCTGCTTCGGCTGCCGCCAATATTGATTTTAGCGATACGCTGCAATTGACTACAGATCAAAATATGTTGTTTAATAAAGAATTGTTCAAGGTGAAGATTGGAAAAAAAATAGTGCTCATTCTTAAAAATACGCAGGCAAAATCCAGCATGTCGATGGTACACAATGTTGTAATATTAAATAAGGGAACTGATATTGCAGACTTTGCAGAAGTGGCACGAAAAGCTATCAATGAACAATATGTTCCATCCGCATTGGCTTCGTCCATTATTGCGTACACCAAAACTGTCAGTGGTGGTGAATCGGATGAAGTGGAGTTCACCATACCACAGCCAGGCATATACGATTTTATTTGTAGTTACCCCGGGCACTGGGGAACGATGCAGGGAAAAATAGTGGCGGAGTAATTTTATATCTTTTCTCTTTTTAAGCAATTATTAAAAGGCTGTTACTAAAGTTGCTTGGGTACTGTAGCCTCTTTGGACGGAAGCAATTTAAAATAGGTAACCTTAAAACGATTGCCCACAATTTTGCCCTGTACCTCAGCCATACTGATGGCTTCACAAAAACCATCTTTTGCATGCGCATCCCCATGATCATCAATTTTAGTTCCATCAACAAAATAGGCTTTTCCATCTATACGAATTGCCAGGTCGCAGCTTTTGCCTTTTAAACCAAATTGACACTCACCACAGGCTGCTTCAACAATCATTGTTTTTTTATTAGTATCCGCTTCATCGATATTGGCTTGCGTTGTTTGAGCTACTATCGGAAACATATAGAAATTGAAGAATAATACAATTATAATTTTTTTCATAA
>JBGSIG010000930.1:0-2036 GCA_041742655.1 Ferruginibacter sp.
TAAGCCTTTCAGATCTTTACCTTCCCATGCTGAAAACGGATCCAGCAACTGTAAGCGTTTGCTGGTTGGCGATACCAATACCTGTACACTGCTTCCATCTTCTGCGGGAGCCTGAAAACCAGCATCATCAACATCAAAGCCTCTTGGCGGTAATTCAAAACCTGACGGAGCATCCAGTTTCACCTGTTCACCTTTATCATTGGTAAGGGTGTCTGTAAGTGGGTTGAAAGAAAGATCACCGGCAATAGCAAGCGCTGTTACCATTTCGGGGCTGCCCACAAAAGCAAATGTATTGGGGTTGCCATCAGCACGTTTTGCGAAGTTTCTGTTAAACGAATGAACGATGGTATTTTTCTCGGCCTTTTCTGCTCCTACCCTTGCCCACATGCCAATACATGGGCCACAGGCATTTGCAAAAACAGTAGCGCCAATTTTATCAAATACACCTAAAAATCCATCTCTTTCAATGGTAAACCGCACCTGCTCACTTCCGGGAGTTATTGTAAATTCTGAATGTAATTTTAGGCCTTTATCGGTCACTTGTTGTGCCAGGCTAACTGCCCTGCTAATATCTTCGTAAGACGAGTTGGTGCAACTGCCGATTAAACCCACTTCAATTTTTGTTGGCCATCCGTGTTCTGCTGCAGCTTCTTTCATTTTAGAAATTGGTGTAGCAAGATCCGGCGTAAAAGGGCCGTTTAAATGAGGCTCCAATGTGTTTAAATCAATTTCAATTACCTGGTCAAAATAGGCTTCGGGGTTTGCATATACTTCAGCATCGCCGGTTAAATGATTTGCAATAGCATCGGCACCACTTGCAATAGCTGCCCTGCCGGTAGCATTTAAATAGCGGCTCATACTTGCATCGTATCCAAACAAAGAAGTTGTCGCACCAATTTCGGCACCCATATTGCAAATGGTTCCCTTGCCTGTACAACTCATGCTGGTAGCACCTTCACCAAAATATTCCACTACAGCACCGGTACCACCTTTTACTGTTAAGATACCAGCTACTTTTAAAATTACATCTTTAGGAGCCGTCCAGCCATTCAACTTACCTGTTAATTTAATTCCGATAAGTTTAGGCATTTTTAATTCCCATGCAAGGCCGGCCATTACATCACAGGCATCCGCGCCGCCCACGCCAATAGCAATCATACCTAAACCGCCGGCATTTACTGTATGGCTGTCAGTACCAATCATCATACCACCGGGGAAAGCATAATTTTCCAATACCACCTGGTGTATAATTCCTGCACCAGGTTTCCAAAATCCAATGCCGTATTTATTACTTACCGATGCCAGAAAATCGTACACTTCACTGCTTTCATGCACCGCCCTGTCTAAATCTGTTTTGCTGTTAACTTTCGCCTCAATTAAGTGATCACAATGCACTGTTGACGGAACCGCTACTTTGGTTCTGCCACTCTGCATAAATTGCAATAAGGCCATTTGAGCTGTTGCATCCTGCATGGCTACCCGGTCAGGCGCAAAATCTACATAACTTTTTCCCCGCTCATAAGCTGTGGTAGCGTCACCCTGCCAAAGATGAGCGTATAATATTTTTTCTGTAAGGGTTAAAGGTTTGCCAACCGCTTTGCGGGCGGCTTCAATACGACTGCCAAAATTGGAGTACAGTTTTTTGATCATTTCAATGTCGAAGGCCATGCTAATTGATTTTATGATGTAGAATGTGTTGGTCTGATACTTAACATTTGTTTTTTTTGTTAAAAACCAACCGGGTAGGGTGCAAAATTACTGAAATGAATGAAGCATTCCAACCAAACTTATAAGGTGGCTTAATTTTGTTTTTTATATTTGTGCAATGAACCGCTTTAAACTATTTATTGAATGGCATGTTTTTGGAGTTTGCAGCGCCATTGGTGAAAAGATGGGAATTGCCGCTTCAACCATCCGGAAAAATTTTATCTACATCTCCTTTATTACTATGGGCTCGCCGGTAATTATTTATTTATTCATTGCTTTTTGGATGAATATAAAAAGGTATATGCTTAATGCAAGGCGCAATCCTTTAA
>JBGSIG010000931.1:0-1563 GCA_041742655.1 Ferruginibacter sp.
GCCCTCAACAATGGAATTTTAAAAACGGGAAAAGGCACGGATAAAATATCTGCCAGGCCGTTTACCAATGCAGCGGTTACAAACACGCCGGTACCAAACCAAAAAATATTGTTGGAGATAAAACCGGCGAAGGGTCCGAAGGCTTCTTCAATGTAGGCGTAAGTGCCACCTGTGCAGGTTACCTGGCTGCTGATTTCGGCGTAGCAAAGCATTACCAGCAAAAACAAAAATCCACAAGCGATGTATGCAAGTATACTTGCATTGCCCAGCATGCCCGCAATGATGGCAGGTAACAAAAAAATGCCACTGCCAATGGTGTTGTTGATTACATTGAGAAAAATGCCCCATACACCTATTTCACGTTTTAATCCTTCATCCGTTTTTGTAATGCTCATATTTAGTTGGTTTTGGTTTTTGCCGGTAAGACGGGGAGGTGGTAATTTAATTCTACTAACCACTTACCTTCTTCCCGTAAAGGAGCAATGCAAAGCGACAATTAAGTACACTCGTTTTGATTTTAGATCCTTCAAAAAATATCTTCGTTACTGAGTATTTCGTTTCCTCAGATTAAAAACCAGGCTTTGGCTATTTAAAAAAGTATTCTTCAAAATCAGATTGATCGGGGGATCCATTTGTTAATTGTATGGAGCGTTTTCCGCTCAATGTAAACAGTATAGAACTGAAAGTGAATCCATATCCATTTTCTGAAAAAGCCCTGCACACTGGATTTTTAGCATCGTCTTTAGAACGCAATGTTGTCTTAATAATATCCGTTGAGATGTCTGAAGTATTCTTGTCCAGGTGCTGCTGCAATGCAGCGAAGCGTGCCGCACTATTATTCCCCTTTAGCTCGTTGGCTAAAACCTGTTGGTGATACTTTTTATACCACGCTTTTACATCATTATTGGCAAGTGCATGATTGGTGTGGTATACAATAGAGTTATCTCCCGGTTTCGGAAAAAATCTCACCACCTGGTTGCTGGATGCTTCAAAATCATAAACACTGTCAGCAATGCCAAGGATATAATTTTGCCCCGAAGCATGTTTCACCCTTTTTAAAAACTCCAGCGCTTCGTTTCCTTTTTGTTTACTCAAAACTCCACGGATCACATAGGCAACAGGTAAACCGTCAGGAGATGCCTGCAACTCCATGATCGTGTTCATGCAAAGCCCTATCCCGGCTGCATTCATTCCGTTGAGTGCTACCAGGCCGGCACAGCTCAGAATATATTGTTCCGGCTCGTTTTTGCTTGCCGGCAGATGAAACAAAACCTGGTAACCCTGCATATAATTTTCCAGGTCCATGTTTTGTGCGATGTAGGCGGGGTGAGTAGCCGTAGCCGCAACACCAATACTACTGCAATGGTGATTATCAGCATACATTTGTTGATCAAGATATACCCAAAACTCATCTACCAATTGAAAAGCGTACACATCATTAAATGACTGGCCGGAACCATCTGAAATTCCTTTCAATTCCTCCAGCATACCAGGGGTGTTTTTTTGTATGGCAGGTTCAAAATTCGTTGCTTGCAGAAATACCCTTAACATGGAATCGGGGTT
>JBGSIG010000932.1:0-4310 GCA_041742655.1 Ferruginibacter sp.
CGGAAGTTTCTTTGTATTTGCTGTTCATATCAAGCGCTGTATCCCACATTGTTTTTATTACTGCATCGAGGCTCACTTTTGCAAAATCAGGTGTGCTTTGTAAGGCAAGCTGGCAGGCCGTAATGGCCTTGATGGCACCCATGGTATTTCTTTCAATGCATGGGATTTGTACCAGTCCGCCAATTGGATCACAAGTCATGCCGAGATGGTGTTCCATCGCAATTTCGGCGGCCATTAAAGTTTGCTTTTGTGTGCCGCCCAGGCATTCGGTTAACGCCGCAGCGGCCATAGCACTACTAACACCAATCTCGGCCTGGCAGCCACCCATTGCCGCAGATATGGTGCTGCCTTTTTTAAAAATGCTGCCCACTTCACTGGCAGTTAATAAAAACCGGATGATCTTTTCATCCGTGTTGCCATCGCAAAAAATAATATAGTATTGTAAAACGGCAGGTATTACACCGGCTGCTCCGTTAGTTGGTGAGGTAACTACCCTGCCAAAAGATGCGTTCTCTTCATTTACTGCAAGTGCAAAACAACTTACCCAATCAAGTGTATATTTAAAACTATTGCCGCCGTCGCCAATGGCGTTTATCCAGCTATCGTAATCACTATAACTGCGTTGCTGTAATAATTTTTTATTAAGATCAGACCCGCGGCGTTTTACAAACAATCCCCCCGGTAAATTTCCTGTCGTGTGGCAGCCGCGGTACATACATTCCTTCATTACCTGCCAAATACCCAATACACGGCTTTTAGTTTCTTCTTCCGGTCGCCATGCATTTTCATTTTCCATTACCACTTCACTCACGCTCATGCCTGTTCGGCTACACCAATGTAAAAGGTCATGGGCGGTGTTGGTGGGAAAAGGAAGTACAATATCATTTTTGTTATCGGCTACAGCACCCTCCTTAACAACAAAACCACCACCAATAGAATAGTAGGTTTCTGCGAATGCATCACCATTATATAAGTTCACCAAAAATGTTAAGGCGTTCGGGTGAAAAGGTAAAGCCTCTGAAAATAAAAACTCAATATCTTCTTTTGGGTCAAAATCAATTTCATGGCGGCCATGCAGCAATAATTTTTTCATATTGCTGATATCATTTATTTTGGCAGTAATATTATTTACATCAAATGTAACGGGATCATCGCCGCATAACCCAAGCTGTACCGCTATATCAGTGCCATGGCCTATGCCGGTTTTTGCCAGTGAGCCATACAGCAGTACTTCAACGCCCTTTACCTGCTGTAAAATATTTTTATCTTCCAGCGATTGTAAAAAAAACAAAGCAGCCTTCCACGGGCCTAGCGTGTGGCTGCTGCTGGGGCCAACCCCAATTTTAAACATATCAAATATGGAAATGGCTTCGTGGCGCAAGAGATTTTTTTATTTATTGAACATCTACTAATTCGACATTAAAAATCAACGTAGAGTTGCCTGGTATACCATTATAATCATAACAACCGTATGCAAGCGTTGGAGGCAAATATAAATTCATAATTCCTCCTTTTTTAAGTAAAGGAACTCCTAGTTGCCAGCCCTTAATTACCCCGCTTAAAGGAAAGGTTACTACGGGACTACCGGCATTTGAATCAAAGGTTCTACCATCTGTAAACTTACCAGTATAGTTTACAGATACTTTATTTGCTACCGTTGGAGCAATGCCTTCGCCTGGTGCTAATATCTCGTAAAAAAAACCTTGGGGATCTTGAATAGCAGTTATAGAGTTAGCCGTAAGATAAGTTTGGATAGTAGCGATTTCGGCTTCACTGACAACTCCTGTGTTGTTACAATTATTATTTGTTGAATCTTTTTTGCACGCAGACATTATGAAGGGCAAAACAATAATAATAGCGATAAAAAACTTTTTGTACATACTTGTTTTAATTAATGTTAGTGATTGATGATGTTGATTTATTTTCTTTAATTCTTAATTCCTGGTATAATTGTTCATTCATTTCCCATTTGTATTGCATTCGGAAATAGGCATAAAATAAAACAATAATGAGCATGGCAATAATAATAGTAATAAAGGTACCCGGCGAGGTTTGAGATATTTTCATATACCAATCCGGAGCGAATAGCCTTACCGACACTATAGATAAAATAATGGGAAATCCAAATATAAATGCCATAGGTAAGCCCCGTGCAATTTTGCTGGTAAAAGTATTTTCCCGATCCCGTACCCGCTCCCAATAACGGAGAAACTGGATGTCCTTTTCAGAAATCATTTTGCGAAGTTAACTATTAAATATGTTGCAGTTTTGCTAATTGATTAATATTAGTTAGGTTTGTTTTACTCAAAAACTGTCACTTTGAAAATAGAACAGCTTCTCGTTCAATATTTATACGCAAACAAGCAGGTAAGCCTTCAGGGTATTGGTGTCTTTAAATTAAAACCCGATGTAATATTACCCGCCGAAGGTGACAAAGAATTTTCTGTACCGCCGGATGCTTTTTCGTTTGAGTACAATTTAAAAGCTACCGAAGATGAAGGCATGGTAAATTATATTGTGCAACAAACCCGTAAGATAAAACCATTGGCATCATCCGACCTTGATTCGTACGCCATGCTTGCCAAACAGTTTTTAAATATTGGCAGGCCGCTGGTAATTGAGGGTATTGGAACTGTGCAAAAAAATCAACAGGGTAAATATGATTTTATTGCGGGGCGTTATGTTTTGCCAAAAATTGTTGACTCTACCGTTCAAATACGGGAAAGGAAAGAAGAAGAAGTTTCCTTTGAGAGAGAACATCATGTGGATAACAGGGGCAGAAATTTTAAAATAGGCTTGGCCACCGCAGTAATTATTCTTGGCGGCCTTACGCTTTATTATTTTCTTATTTTTAAACCGCAGAGTCCAACGCAGAATACAGAAACCTCCATGCCAATTGTCGACACGATTAACAATACCAATGCTGTTATCCCATCAACGGATACAGTGAGCAGTATTAACGATAGTATCAAAAATTTGGTTTCCACGGCCCAACAGCCAATAGAAGCCGCCAATGGTTTTAAAATTGTTTTGAAAGATTACCGTTCCAGCGGTGCCATCCAGGGTGCTTATGACCGCTTAACAAGTTATGGCCATAAACTTGAAATAATTAAGGTTGATTCGCAGCGATATCAATTGACATTAAAGTTTATGCGGCCATTATCAGATACCACCAGGGTAAGGGATTCTATTAAGCAATTTTTTGGCGGCAGTCCGTATATTAAATTATAAATTACCTGAAAACATACTGCCGCAAAAGCGTTTCTTAAAAAGTACATTAACATAGGCTACTTAAAATCGGCCGCAACAGTTAGTTTAGGCTCTTTTGCTACTTTTCCGCCATCTATCGCTTTACCGGTAATGCCGTAATCTTCCAGCTTAATAGTAAATGCTGCCACAACTGCGATTGCTTTTCCGGTGACAGTGATAGTACCCGAAGTTGTGACAGCATTGGCAACTCCGTGTATAATAAGTTCTCCGCTGACGTCAGCGGCATAAGTACCATCTTGTGCAAAATGAATTGTTTCAAAATTGGTAATTTTTCCTTTAAAAGTTGCAGTAGGAAATTTGTCCGATTCCATCCAGTTTTCGCCGTTAAAATGATCCTGCATCATCGGGTTGCTAAACGAAAAACTTTTAATGAGGGCCTCAAAAGCTATTGCACCCGTTCTTAGTTCTATTGCCGCAACCACTGTTTTATTCTCTGCTTTTGCCAACGCATCGGAACCGGTAGTAGCATCAAAAGCAATCGTTGATGAAGTGGTCATTTTCTTTTGTGCAATCACTGCACCTGTAACAAATATACATACCAGCAAAAGAGTTATTTTTTTCATTATTCAATTATCCTTTGATTAATAAATTATATACTTATCCAAAACACACCGTTTGAAACTAATAAATTCTACGTCCAGGATTTCACTGTGTATACCACCGCTGCACGATCCTTTGATGACCACCGCATCTCCTGCCCTGATCATTTTTGCCTCAGCAAGGTAGTTTTGCTGAAAGGTAAAGATGAGGTAAGATCCGGTAATGGTGTCGCTTATTTTTATATTAGTTGTGGAGCCTGCCGTTTCCACCGCTGTTGTTATGCCTTGTACTTTTATTATTTTTTCAGCATATTTTGCGTTGGCGAGGCTGTCATTGTTTTCAAATTCTTTAATAAGGTCTAATGCGTTCACAGTATAAACAGCGCTCTCCTGCAACGTATCCGGAAAATTTTGTGTAACCCGATAAAAGACCCACGCGGAGGCTACTATTGCTATTACTGCAATTGCAAAAATAAAATATTTTACTTTCCACATGTGCGC
>JBGSIG010000933.1:0-4970 GCA_041742655.1 Ferruginibacter sp.
ATGGCTCATTTGCAATTAGATTTACTGCTAAAAGAAACCGGCTACAAACCCACCAAAGACCAGCGCTTTAGAATTTATCTTACCAATAGTTTGGAAGAAAGCCATCCTGACACCGGTACGCTGTTTGCGAACTGGCTGAGTACAGAAGCCAATGAAGCAAATTATATTAAGAGAGATACTCCGGTGATGTGTGTAATTGGAAATCCGCCATACAGTGTTAGTAGCAATAATAAAAGTGAATGGATAGAAAAGCTAACAGCAGATTATAAAAAAGATTTAAATGAACGAAACATACAGCCTCTTTCTGATGACTATATTAAATTCATTCGGTTCGGGCAGCACTTTATCGACAAAAATGGAAGCGGCGTCTTAGCATACATTTCTAATAATAGCTTTTTAGATGGAATAATACATCGTCAAATGCGTAAACATTTGTTGGAAAGTTTTGACAAGATTTATATTTTGGATTTGCACGGCAATGCTAAGAAAAGAGAAATAGGGCCAGATGGAAGCGTTGATCAAAATGTGTTTGATATTATGCAGGGCGTCAGTCTTAACATTTTTGTTAAAACAGGCAGGAAAAAATCAGGCGAGTTCGGTAAAATTTTTCATTTTGATTTGTATGGTAAAAGGGAATTTAAATATGAATTTTTACTTTCCAATACTTTAAAATCGATAAGCTGGAATGCTCTAAATTCAACCGACTCAAACAATTTTTTTGTACATAAAAATTTTTATGGAATCGAGAAATATGCTACAGGATTTAAAATAGATGACCTGTTTAAAATAAATTCCAACGGGATAAAAACACAAAGAGATGATGCAAGTATTGCCTTTTCAAAAAATGAGTGTAACATTTTGTATAATGACTTTAAAAATTTATCAGTAGAAGAATTAAGAACCAAATATAAATATATTGATGTAAGAGATTGGAAAATAAGCTATGCAAAAAACGATTTATTAAAAAATCCTCTCATTGCTGAGAAGTTACATTATAGGCCTTTTGATACAAGGTATATGAACTTCACTGGTAAGACAAAGGGCGTTATGGGCTATCCTCGATTTAATGTAATGCGGAATTTTTTGAATAGTAATTTTGGGCTAATAGCAAAAAGAGGATTTGATGAATTTAATTCCGCACCTCTTTTTATAACAAAAAATATAATTGATACCAGGGGGTGGACAAGGCCTGGAATGCAAGGATCAGAGAGTATTTTCCCTCTTTACATATATTCTGAAAGCAGCACCCAGCAAACCCTCGAAACTCAACAAGAAAAAGTTCCCAATTTTAATGAAGCCATCATTAAAAAAATTGAGCAGGGGCTTAATTGTAAAATGTTACCTGAAGGTGTGGAGGTAGATTTGCCTGCAGGTTACGATGGAACATTTACACCAGTAGATATTTTGGACTATATCTATGCAGTATTGCACAGCCCAACTTACAGAGAAAAATATAAAGAGTTTTTAAAAATAGATTTTCCACGAGTATCATATCCAACAGACTTATCTATCTTTAAAAAATTAGTAACACTGGGTGGAGAGTTAAGACAGATACATTTGCTGGAAAGTGCAGTGGTAAATAAATTCATCACTCAATATCCTGTTGACGGCGACAACAACGTAACTAAAATAAAATACGAAGTAACTGATAAGACTTCCGAAGTTTTAAAAACTTCGGAAGTCTGGGCCATATCTTCAGGCAAAGTGTACATAAACGATCACCAGTATTTTGACAATGTGCCGACCATAGCCTGGGAGTTTTATATTGGAGGCTACCAACCCGCCCAAAAATGGCTAAAAGACCGCAAAGGAAGAAAGCTGGAATTTGAAGACATACTGCATTATCAAAAAATAATTATTGCGCTTTCAGAAACAGACAGGATTATGAAAGAGATTGATACAATTGAAATAGAATGATGAACCAGGCTTCCGAAATTTTTAAAACTTCGGAAGGCTTCACAGATAAACCTTGTACTAGCAAACCCTATAAAAAATAACATGATTAAAAATCTAAGATTCTTTTGTTCACTTGCGCTGCCATTCGTATTTATTAGTTGCGACCCTTGTATGGGAGAACGTATTTGTGCAGACCCATTTTCATTTAAGATAGTTGATAGAATTACCCAAAAAGATGTTGTGTTCGAAACACCTTCTAAATATAACCGGGATTCTGTTTACCTGCTAACAACATTACCAGGGTATGGGGGTACAAGGGCCCAGATAGATAGTTTGAAATTTACAAATAGTTTATTAATACCTGTAGATACTTTTTTTCTTCAATTAAATGATGTAGATACAGATACCCTTTTAATGAAATATGATTATTTAAAAACAAGCTGTTGTCAACACTTTGGAATATTACAAAGTATTAAATACAACGGTGTGCCAGCAAAACAGCAAGGTAAAATATTTGTGTTTGAAAAATAAACTTCGGAAGTATTAAACAAACTCCTATGCCAGATTGGTGGATTGCGGATACTGATACCTACAATAAATTGCAAAAACTTAAGGCTTTTGTAAACTTTATATCAGCTTTAAAATATGCAACCGAAAAAGAAAAGCAATCCGCCACCGAAATTATTAACCTGATTGAAAATATTAATAAGCCCTATACCTTTAAATCGTGGAATGTATGTCTTGATATTTTTGATCGGGAAATACAGTATGGGGCTAATAAAAAGGAAGGTTTTTATTGGCGAAGCTGGTCTGTATATTTTGAAATGGGTAGAATGGAAATTGAAGCTAAATCCAGGCATACCAGCGAAGCTTTGGGCCACCATGGCGATGATTTTAATTTTTATGCGATGGTATCTTTTGTAAAAGAAAATACTTTAGATAGAATTTACATGACTGAAGATGTAGAATCTTTTGTTGCCGATGCGTTAAAATATGAGTCCTATATTACTGTATCATTAAATGACGTGGAGATAGATATAGAAGTTGCCCGGTAAAAAGTTCGTTTGTAGTCTTCCCGGAATGTACTTTAGAAGGGTAGTGTTATCTCTTTTTACACCGCTTGTGTCCGATACTGCACACCAACTGTCCGTTTTCGTACACTTTTTCCGCTTATAATTGCTGAAACGCTTATTGGGCAAGGCTTTTTCCTTTGGCATAGTCATTGACATTTTTAAGGATCACTTGTAAAATTCCCGGCATATTTACCATTAAATGAGGTAATTATGGTATCAATTTAAAAGTTAAGACAATGATTAAAAACTATTTTAGAAGCACCATTCGTAACCTTTGGAATAACAAGGGTTATAGTTTTTTAAACATATTTGGTTTAGCAATTGGCATTACCTGTGCCGGCCTGATTTTTTTGTGGGTAGAAGATGAGGTGAATTTTGATAATCGCAACGCTAAAAAAGACAGGTTGTTCTATGTACGTGAAAACCAAAAATATGATACCTATACTGCAACGTTCGGGTCAACACCTGGTGTGTTGGCACCGGCAATGCAGGCCGAAATACCTGGTATTGCAAATACCTGCCGCACTTCCGAAGGACAATCTTCATTACTATTTACCATTGCTGATAAGCCGGTGTACGCATCGGGTATATATGCAGAACCGTCTTTGTTTACAATGTTTACATTGCCTTTTGTAGAAGGAAATGCCACAAGCGCTTTTAAAGAATTACATTCAGTAGTTATCACCGAAAAAACTGCAAAGAAATTTTTTGGCAACGAAAAAAATATCATTGGCAAAACAATAAGAGTTGATAATAAACAAGACTATGTAGTAACAGGTGTTTTAAAAAACCTGCCAGAAAATTCTTCTTTACAATTTGAGTGGCTAATGCCTTTTCAAATTTTCTTTGATCAGAGCCCATGGCTAAAAAGCTGGGGTAATAATTCTCTGTCCACCTATGTTGAATTAAAGCCCGGTGTTAGTGTTGCGTCGGTTGATAAACTATTATACGGTATCATACAAAAAAGGGAACCGGAAGCTATTGCACGGCCTTTTTTATTTAGTATGACCCAATGGCGGCTGTACAATGATTTTGAAAATGGCAAACAAACAGGTGGTGGCCGCATAGAATATGTTCATTTGTTTTCCATCATAGCATGGATTATTTTATTTATAGCCTGCATCAATTTTATGAACCTCGCCACAGCACGAAGTGAAAAACGGGCCAGGGAAGTAGGGGTGAGGAAAGTGTTGGGTGCAGGGAAAAGAACGCTCATATTACAATTTATAGGCGAAGCATTTTTGATGGCGATGCTTTCAGCAATTGTAGCGGTATTGATGATGGAACTTGTATTGCCTGCGTTTAATATGCTTGTTCAAAAAAATCTTTTATTCAATTTGATGAGTCCGCTGCACCTGGCGGCATTGCTGCTGATAACTTTGATCTGCGGATTGGTTGCAGGCAGTTATCCTTCCCTTTATCTATCCTCGTTCAACCCGGTATTTGTATTAAAAGGATTGAAATTAAAAAGCGGCAGCGCCGCGTATATACGCAAAGGTCTTGTTGTGTTACAGTTCACTGTTTCAATTGTATTAATTATAAGTACCATTATTATTTACCAGCAAATTCAACATGTAAAAGACAGGCAACTGGGATTTAATAAAAATAATTTAATAGAAATGAACATGCAGGGCGATATGAGGAAAAATTACAACGCCATAAAGCAAGACCTGTTAAATACCGGCGTAGTTGAAAATGTTGCCCTGTCTGATCATGAAACAATTTATGGAGGCAATAATACAAACGGACTCACCTGGCAGGGCAAACCAACCAATGCCAAAATTCTTATTTCAACCAGGTATGTAAGTCCTGAGTTTATGGATGTGTCAGGCATTAAAGTAATAGAAGGAAGAGATTTTTACCTTGGTGATACGGCTTCTCAATCTGGTAAGAACATCAATGTGCTGATAACATCGTCTTTCGAAAAACTGATAGGAAAAGAATCGGCGGTAGGAGAAATCATACGGTATGATGGCGATACATCAGGCACCACTGCAACAG
>JBGSIG010000934.1:0-1562 GCA_041742655.1 Ferruginibacter sp.
TCCAAAACGGTAAAAAGCGCCGTGGGATTGGGTTTAGCGGTTATATTTGTTTTAGCAGTGTCGATACCGGTTTGTTACATGCTAGAAAATTATGTGTTGAAATCCGGTGCATTGGCTTGGTTGTCTCCAGATTTCGCAACCGTTGACCTCAGCTTTTTAAGTTTTATTATGTATATCGCTACCATTGCTTCCATTGTGCAGTTGGTGGAGATGGTAGTTGAAAAATATGCACCCGCATTATATGCAAGCCTTGGTATTTTTTTACCCCTGATTGCAGTAAACTGTTCCATCCTGGGCGGTGCATTATTTATGCAGGAAAGGGAATATGCTACTGTAGGTGAAGCATCTGCTTTTGCGTTGGGTTCGGGTGTGGGATGGTTTCTGGCCATTGTTGCCCTCTCTGCCATCAGGGAAAAAATACGTTATTCAAATATACCGGCGCCTTTAAGAGGACTGGGCATCACCTTTATTATAACAGGGTTAATGGCGATTGCATTCATGAGTTTTATGGGTATTACTTTATAAATTTTTAATCAAATAAACCCGATGATATTTTTAGCTTTGGAAATAGCCACGGTTATCAGCAGTGTAGTTGTTTTTTTAGCATTCAACTTACTGTTGGTGTATATTATACTTGTTGCAAAATCAAAACTCACACCATCGGGCCTGGTTAAAATAACCATTAACGGTTCTGAAGTGCTGGAGACAGAAGCAGGTTCCAGTTTGCTTTCCACTTTATCAACCAAAAAAATCTTTCTACCCTCGGCTTGTGGCGGCGGCGGCACCTGTGCCATGTGTAAATGCCAGGTATTATCGGGCGGTGGTGAAATTTTAACTACAGAAGTTGGGTATTTTACCAGGAAGGAACAGCAATCAAACTGGCGGCTGGGTTGCCAGGTAAAAGTAAAGCAGGATATGGAAATTAGGATTCCGGAAGAAATAATGGGAATTAAAAAATGGGAATGTGAAGTGGTTTCCAATGATAATGTGGCAACCTATATTAAAGAACTGGTTGTTAAATTACCGAAAGGCGAATTTTTAAATTTTGAATCGGGTTGTTATATACAGATTGATGTGCCGGTTTGTGAAATTGATTTTAAAAACGACCTGTTTAAAATTGATACCCGTTTTCATGATGATTATGACAAGTTTAAAATATGGGATCTGAAAATGAAAAACCCAGAGCCCATTTTCCGTGCATATTCTATGGCCAATCATCCGGCAGAAGGAAATATCATTATGCTGAATATCCGGCTTGCAACGCCCCCATTCGACAGGAAGGCCGGTGGATTTATGAATGTGAACCCGGGCGTTTGTTCTTCTTATGTATTTTCACTTAAACCAGGCGATAAAATAACCATTGCGGGGCCATTCGGCGATTTTCACATTAAGCCCACAAAAAAAGAAATGATCTATATTGGCGGTGGCGCCGGTATGGCACCGCTTCGTTCACATTTATTTCATCTCTTTCACACCCAAAAAGAAACAGACCGAAAAGTTACTTACTGGTACGGGGGTAGATCATTAAGGGAAGTTTTTTATACGGACCATTTCAGGGATAT